>NCBI01000003.1 GCA_002255365.1 Chromatiales bacterium 21-64-14 | reverse complement strand
TACCCGGGGCTGTCAGCCGGGGGACTGGAGCATCATGAGATGTGGGGCCTGATGCTGCTGGTGCTCACCCTGCGCGGGACCGGGGCGCTGTCCGTGGACTGGCTCCTCGGGCGCTGGATGGGCGGCGCCGCGGCGCAGGACACAGGTCGATGATGCAGAGTTGCCGCAAAATGACCCGGCAGATGATCTCCCAGGAGCAGGAACACTCCCTGCAGGGCTGGGCGTGGTTGACACTGCGCCGCGTCGCCATGATCACTGTCCGGGACGGGGGTTGAAACCCGGTGTCCCCGGAACCGGCGAGCCCGGCCGCACGTGCCAGGAACTCAGATGGGGTTGCGCCGCTGCCCGGGGGGATCCGCTTCGGTCGTGAGGTCTGCGGCGATTTGGCACAGGGCGAGCGTCGCGAGTGGTGGCTCGCGAACGGCACGGGTGCCTATGCCGCGGGGACCATCAGCGGCACCCTGACGCGGCGCTATCATGGGTTGCTGATCGCGCCGGTACACCCGCCGCTGGGCCGAATGCTGGTTTGTGCGAAGGCGGATGCAACCCTGAGCGACGGCGCTGGCTACTGGCCGCTGCACGCCAACCGGTGGCGCGGCGGTGCGGTGGATCCCGCCGGCTTTCTATCCCTCGAATCCTTTCATCTGGACGGGCGGCTGCCGGTTTGGCGTTACGCCCTGGGACCCGTGGCCGTGGAGGCCCGGGTGTGGATGGCGCCGGGGGCGGACACCACCTACGTGGCTTGGCGTCTGGCCCCGCCCGCGCGCCGCGACGCCGCGCCATTGCGTCTCGAAGCGCGGGTCCTGATGAATGCCCGCGATCACCACGGGGTGATGCCGCCTCAGGGTTTTGCGCCGCAATGGGTCGTGGAGGACGAGACGCGCATGGGTGTGGTCCATCCGGACGGGTTCACGCTCCATGTGCGCGCCTTCGGTGGTGCGCTGCGTCGCGCGGACTATTGGGTCGAGCACTTCGACCTGCCGGTGGAGCGCGCGCGCGGGTTGTCCGACGATGACAGCAATCTGTGCGTGGCGCACGCCGCCCTGGTGCTGACACCCGGGGAATGGGTCGGCATCGCCATAGGCCTGGCCCCGAATGACGCATCGGACATCGGCAGCGCGCTGCAGCAGGCGCGCGCTCGGCAGTCCGCTTGGCTGGAACACGCCAAACATGCCAACTCCGTATTGGCCGGCGCGCCCGCGTGGATCGACCAACTGGTGCTGGCCGCCGCGGATTTTTTGTTCACTCGGCCGGTGTCCGGTGCGCCGGATGGGGAGGGAGTGATTGCCGGCTACCCCTGGTTCGGGGAATGGGGCCGGGACGCCATGATCGCCCTGCCCGGGTTGACCCTCGCCACCGGGCATACCGGGAGCGCGCGGCAGCTCCTGCTGTCGGTCGCGGCGTTTGTGGACCAGGGCATGGTCCCGAACCGTTTCCCGGGGGACGGCATCGCGCCGGAATACAATACCGTGGACGCCGCGCTCTGGTACGTGGAGGCATGCCGCGCCTACGCGGCGTGCACCGGCGACCTGGATACCGTGCGGCGCCTGTTCCCGGTGTTGGAGTCGATCCTCGAGCACTACCGCGCCGGCACCCGCTATGGGATCCGGATGGATCCCGCCGACGCCCTGCTGTGGGCGGGGGAGCCGGGGATGCAACTCACCTGGATGGACGCGAAGGTGGGGGACTGGGTGGTGACTCCGCGCCACGGCAAACCGGTGGAGGTCAACGCGTTATGGTACAACGCCCACCAATCCGTGGCGGATCTGGCGCAAGCCATCGGCCGCGCACCCGACCCGTGGCTGGGACTGGTGGCGCGGATCCGCGCGGGGTTTCAGCGGTTCCGGCGCACGCCGGGTGCGGGCCTGTACGACGTGCTGGATGGTCCAGGTGGCCATGACGCCGCCTTGCGACCCAACCAGATCTTTGCGGTGAGCCTGCACCACAGCCCGTTGGACGAGGAGACCGCGCGTGACGTGGTGGACCTGTGCGGCCGGCATCTGCTGTGCTCCTACGGTCTGCGCTCCCTGGCGCCTGGGGAGCCGGGTTACCGCGAGCGCTACGAAGGCGGCGTCGTGCAGCGCGATGGCGCCTATCACCAGGGGACCGTGTGGGCTTGGCTGCTGGGCCACTACGCCGTGGCGGAATTCCGTGTGACCGGCGACGCCGCGGCGGCGCTCACCCGGTTGGAGCCGGTACGCGACCATCTGTTGGACGCGGGCCTCGGCACGATCAGCGAGATTTTCGATGGCGCGCCCCCCCACGCAGCGCGTGGTTGTCCGGCCCAGGCGTGGTCAGTGGCCTGCGTCTTGGATGCATGGTGGCGCTTGGAACAATCGCGCCGCGCTGGCGTTGGACCGGAAACAGGAGAGGAGACGGCATGAAACGCAAGGACGAGTCCGGTGCAGAGCAACAACGGATGGAGGCCCAGCGCGTGGGCCGGGAGGACTGGCACCGGTGGGGCCCGTACCTGGCGGAGCGCGCGTGGGGCACGGTGCGCGAGGACTACAGCGCGGGGGGTACAGCGTGGGAGGATTTCGATCATGATCAAGCCCGCTCGCGTGCCTACCGCTGGAACGAGGACGGCATGGGCGGTATCTGCGACGCGCAGCAACGCCTGTGTCTGGCGTTTGCCCTGTGGAACGGCCGTGATCCGATCCTCAAGGAGCGCGCCTTCGGGTTGACCGGCAACCAGGGCAACCATGGCGAGGACGTCAAGGAGCATTATTTTTATCTGGACGCGACCCCCAGCCACAGCTACTTGCGTTATCTGTACAAATACCCCCAAACGGCGTATCCCTATCAGTGGTTAGTGGAGGAAAACGCGCGCCGCGGCCGCACCGATTCCCCGTTCAGTCTGATAGACACCGGGGTGTTCCGTGATGGCCGCTACTGGGACGTGGAGATCCGCTACGCCAAGGCCGGTCCCGACGAGATCCATGTCCAGGCGCTCGTCAGCAACCGCGGCGACGCGCCGGCGACCCTGCATGTGCTGCCCCAGCTGTGGTTCCGCAATACCTGGTCCTGGGGCGACGCGGACGGGGATGCCCGGCCGGAACTCACCGCGGCGGAGCACCCCGAAGGGGCCGCATGGGCGGTGGATACCCGGCATGTCACTCTGGGCCACTGCCATCTGTATGGCCGACAGCCTGCCGAGTTGCTGTTCACGGAGAACGAGACCAATTATGAGCGGCTGTGGGGCGTCCCGAACCGCTCTCCCTATGTGAAGGATGCCTTCCACCGGCGGGTGATCGCCGACGACGCGCAGGCGGTGAATCCAGCGCACGCCGGGACCCGCGCCGCGGCGTGGTACGTCGTGACGCTCGAGGGCGGACAATCCCAGTGCCTGGAGATGGTGTTGTCGGCCAAGGCCCTGACGCGGCCGTTTCAGCAAAGCGAGGTGGTGTTCGCGCGCCGCGCGCAGGAGGCGGATGCGTACTACCAGGCGCTGCTGCCCGATGCCGGCGATGAGGACCGGCGTATCCTGCGCCAGGCCCTGGCGGGCATGATCTGGAATAAGCAGTTTTTTCACTACGACGTGGCGCGCTGGCTGGATGGCGACCAAGTCCGGCCGCCCGAGGGCCGGCGCCACGGCCGCAACCGTTACTGGCGTCACTTCGTGGCACATGACGTGCTGTCCATGCCGGACACCTGGGAATACCCCTGGTTTGCCGCCTGGGATCTGGCCTATCACTGCGCGACCCTGGCGCTGATCGACGTGGACTTCGCCAAGCAGCAGATCGAACTCCTGATCAAGGAGAACTACCTGCATCCCAACGGCCAGCTCCCCGCTTACGAATGGGCATTCGGCGACGTCAATCCGCCGGTGCACGCGATGGCTGCCCTCAAGGTGTTTCGCGCCGAACGCGTACAGCGCGGCGTTGGTGATCTGCATTTCCTGCACCGCGTGATGCACAAACTCCTCATGAACTACACGTGGTGGCTCAACCGCAAGGACGCGGATGGGCACAATCTCTTCGAAGGCGGGTTCATGGGGCTGGACAACATCTCGGTGTACGACCGCTCGCGGCCGCTCCCCCCTGGGTACAGCCTCAAGCAGGCGGACGCCACCGGGTGGATGGCGATGTTCGCGCTGAATATGACGGTTATCGCGCTGGAGTTGGCCACCGAAAATCCGGACTATGAGGACGTGGCGATCCAGTGTTATTCCCAGTTCCTGGCCATCGCCAATGTGATCTCGGGGCACTCGGAACAGTGCATTTCACTGTGGGATCCCGACGACCGGTTCTTCAAGGATCTGGTCGTGGGCCCCGACGGCGCATGTCGGCGCATCGACGTGTTCTCGTGGGTGGGCCTCATCCCGCTGTTCGCCTGCGAGGTTATCGACCGGCGGTTGTTGGACAAGGCCCCGCGATTCCGTGCGCTGCTCGACGAGCACAAAGGTGGCCTCTTCGATGGGCACTACATCTGCGCCTGTCCCCAGTGGGAGAACGAGCGGGGCGAGCACCTGCTGTCCCTGGTGGACCACACCATGCTGCCTCACATCCTCAAGCGCCTGATGAACGAGCAGGAGTTCCTGTCCCCCTACGGCGTGCGCAGCCTGAGCCGCATCCATGCCGAGCGCCGCGATCTCGGGATGCTTCCCGGCATCGGTGAGGCGGTGATCGAGTATGTCCCGGGAGAATCCGTCTCCGGAATGTTCGGCGGGAATTCGAACTGGCGCGGTCCGGTCTGGTTGCCCACCAACTATTCGCTGATCCAGGCCCTGGAGAAGTTCCATCGCTTCTTGGGAGACGGGTTCCGGGTTCCGGTGCCCTGTAAGGGAAACGAGGAGCTGACGCTGGAGGAGATCGCCAAGCTGATCGCCGACCGTCTGGCGGGGCTGCTGCGGCGTGGGGCGGACGGGACCATACCCGCCCTGCCGCCCGACAGCCCGTTCGAGTCCGATCCACACTGGCGTGATTTGCTGCTGTTCAACGAGTACTTCCACGCAGATACCGGCCGCGGGTTGGGCGCCTCCCACCAGACCGGCTGGACCGGACTGCTGGCCAACTTGGTGATGCGTCACTACCGGCGCGATATCCCGTCGTTCTGGCGCAGTCACAATCCGGCCTCGGAAACGGTGGTGCCGCTGCACCGGCCGGTCGGCGCGTGAGGCCCGGTTCCCCGCGAGGTCGCGTCTGTCCGCTGCCCTGGCGTCCGCGACGCGCGATACCGGTCGAGTTCACTTCGGTTGCCGTCCCAGGACCTACGCGCCCTGCCGAGGCATCGGCGCCGCGGTCACGGGGAGCGAATGCGTGGGCCGATGTGGCGTTCGGGTATCATTTTTGACACGCCCGGACCGGTGGCGGGCCAGGATTGCGCATCGGTGATGCGGCGCCGCGCTACCGACGCGGTAACCGATCCCGTTGGAGGCGGGTGCAGCGAGTTGGCCCGATCCCCGGAGGTGCGGCGGCGGTCGCGGCACAAGGCCGGTCAGAAACGCAGGATCAGAATCCTGCTGGGAGGATCGCCCGTGGGACCAATGATGCTTCGCAGCCTGCTAACGGCGCTGACCGTGGTTTTGGCGTTGGGAACGCCGCTGGCGCGGGCTGGCCCGCCCCAGCCGGTGCGCGCGCAACACGGCATGGTGGTCACCGCCCAGCATTTGGCCAGCGAAGTGGGAGTAGACATCCTGCGCGCCGGCGGCAACGCGGTGGATGCCGCGGTGGCGGTGGGTTATGCCCTGGCAGTGGTGCACCCGTGTTGCGGCAACCTCGGTGGCGGCGGGTTCATGCTGATCCACCGGGCCGATGGTGGCGACGTGTTTATCAACTTCCGGGAAAAAGCCCCTGCGGCGGCGCGCCGGGATCTGTTCCTGGACCGCAACGGAAATGTGATCCCGGGTCTGAGTACTGGTACCTACCTCAGCGTCGGCGTGCCTGGGACGGTATTGGGTCTGGACACCGCGCTGCGGCGCTACGGGACCATGACCCGCGCGCAGGTGATGGCCCCCGCGATCCGCCTGGCCCGCGCCGGTTTCGTGCTGCAGGCCGGCGATGTCCAGCTGCTGAATCAGCGCGCCGCGGACTTCGCGCGCCAGCCCAACGTGGCGTCAATTTTTCTCAAGGCCGGAAAGCCCTACCGTGCGGGCGAGCGGCTGGTGCAGCCGCAACTTGCCCATACCCTGGAGCAGATTGAGAAGCTCGGACCCGACGCCTTCTACCGCGGCGCCATTGCGGCCGCCGTGGTGGCGGCCAGCCGGCGCAACGGGGGCTTGCTGAGCCGCGCCGACTTCGCGCACTACACGGTGGAGGAGGAGCATCCGGTGGGTTGTACCTATCGCGGTTACCAGATCCTCTCCGCACCGCCTCCCAGTTCCGGCGGCACCACTCTGTGCGAGATCCTGAACGTGGTGGCGGGATATCCCATGGCGAAACTCGGTTTCCATTCGGCGCGTTCGATTCATTACCTGGTGGAGGCCATGCGCCGTGCGTATGCCGATCGCAACACCTATCTGGGGGACCCCGACTTCGTAACGAACCCCATCGCGCGGTTGCTCGCGCCCGCCTACGCGGCGCAGTTGCGCAAGGGAATCCGGGCATTCCACGCCACGCCGTCCGCACAGGTGCACGGCGGGCTGGGGCCGCCGGAGGGCGATGACACCACTCATTATTCCATTGTGGACGCCCATGGCAACGCCGTGGCGGTGACCTATACGTTGAACTATTTCTTCGGTTCCGGCCTGATCGCGGGCAACACGGGCTTTTTCCTCAACAATGAAATGGATGATTTCACGTCCAAGCCCGGGGTTCCCAATAGCTATGGGCTCGTGCAGGGGCCGCGCAACGCGGTGGCCCCGGGAAAGCGGCCGCTGAGTTCCATGTCCCCCACCATCGTCCTGCACAACGGACGGCTTTTCATGGTAACCGGCAGTCCCGGGGGGTCGCGGATCATCACCATCACCCTGGAGACGATCCTGAACGTGATCGACTACGGCATGAATATCGAGGCGGCGGTGGCCGCGCCACGCATCCATCAGCAGTGGCTGCCCGACGTGGTCTACGCGGAGCCGGATGCCATTTCTCCTCCGGTCCTGAAGGCCCTGGAGCAGATGGGATACTCGGTGGTGGTGCAGCCGCCGTGGGGCGCGGCGGAGGCGATCCTGGTGGATCCACACAACGGTCTGCGGGAAGGCGCGAACGACCCGCGGCGGCCCGCCGGACTGGCTGTGGGCTATTGAGCCGTCGCCCGGTTCCGCCGGCCTATCTGCGGCTCAGTAGAATTCCCACTCCATGCGCAGCCGTGCCACTTGTTGCTCGCTCGCCTTGGTGAGGCCGAAGGCCCAGCCGGCGAGGATGTGGAAGGTCGGCGTCGGGCTGTAGGTGAGGGCCGGTGAGATCAGCTGGACCTGCTGATCCCAGGGCGCCGGGTGGTTGAGTGCTCCCACGTCACCGTACCATTCCACGCGCGGTTGGAAGGTCTCGTTGAGGCGGTAGATGAGGGCCGAGGCATACATCAACTTCCAGCCGGCGGCGGTATTCGCGCCCTGAATCACTTTTTCGAAGATCGGGTTGATATCCAGCGTCCACATCCCGAAGTCCTTCTCCATGATGCCGCGCAGTTCCACCTCACGCTTGTCCTCATCCATCTTCGGTAGTTCGTACTCCACATACGCCCCCAGGTCCACGGGCAGTTCACCCTTCTGGAAGAAGCTCGCCCGCAGGTGATAGCGCTGGCCGGCAAAGGTGAGTGCGTTGCCGCGGCCCGGCTGGTGTACGGCATCGGCGTAGGCGGCGACTTCCAGGTGATTGGTGAGACCGTAGGTGGCCTCCATACTGGTCCGCGCCAGGTTCTGATTACCGCCCTGGGGCACGCGGGTGCCTTGCACCGTATAGGCCGATCCGCTCTCCAGTTCCAGCTCTCCCTTTGCGGCGGTGCGGTATGGGTAGACCTCCATCTCGAAATAGTTGAAGGCATAGGCGGGGGCCGATACCAGCAGGGTACAGAGCAGGGCGGCGGCGCGGGCCAGGGTGCTGCGCCGGCGTGTTGGGTGCTTCAGGGGCATGAAGGTTCTCCGTTCAGGGGACTGGGCACGCTCGGTTGGAGTGTCCCGCGGCCGGCGCCTAGTCCCGCGCCGACGCGGGCCGTATCGTTACAGCCGGGCCGCCAGAGACCAGGGCAGTCCGGTATCGGTTGTGCTGCCGTCTCTACGTTTGTCCTTATGGGCCGGTTCAGGCCCCAAGGGTCGCGGTATCCGGCGCGCTGGGGCTGGGTATTGCGTTGGTACTCCGCAGCCGGTACACCACGAACCCCCAGTAGGCGGTGTAGAGCAGTACCAACATCAGCGATGGGTGTGGCCGGTAGCCGGTGAGGGCCGCGACTACACCGCCGAACCGGGTGTTGGCGTCAAGGATCCAGGAGGTGTTCCACACCGGATCCACAAGGCTCGGCAGCACGCCCATGCCGATCAGCTGGGAGATGGCGCTTACCAGCATGCCGGCAGCGGTGAACAGCAGCACCACGCCGGTGATTCTGAAGAAGGTCCGGTAGTTCAAAAACCGCACGCCCCGGGACACCAGCCACGCGGTGGCCAGGGCCAGCGCGAATCCGGTGACGGCGGCGCCGGTCATAGCCGCGGGACCAGCGCTATGGGTTTCCATGCCCAGTCCATAGAGATACAGCACCGTCTCCGCACCTTCGCGCGCCACCGCCAACAGGGCGACCACCCCGATCCCGGCGAGATTCCCGGTGCTCAGTGCGCGGTCCAGGTTCGCTTCCAGGTCGTGCTTCAGGCGCCGGCCGTGACGATGCATCCACAGCACCATCTGGGTGAGCAGCGTGGCGGCGGTGGCCATCATGGCGACTTGGAAATACTGCAGGGCTTGGCCCTGCAGGTCGGTCTCGATGCGCATCGTTACCAGGGCCAGCAGCGCGCTGAGCCCGATACCGCCCGCTACGCCGGTGAACAGGTAACGCATGCCGCGTCGCCCGGTGCCGAGGCGGGTGAGGTAGGCATACAGGATGCCCACTACCAGCACCGCCTCCAGGCTTTCGCGCCATACAATGAACAGTACCGTGGCCATCAGGGCTTCTCCTGCTCGGCGACGATCTCGCCCTTTGCGGTATCCGGGTGGAAGTCGCCGAAAAATTTATAGCGTCCCGGTTTGAGTGGCCCGAGATACACTTCGATGCTGTGCCCCGGCGTCACGATCTGCTCGCGGTTCAGGTCGGTGCTCTCGAACTCCTCCACCGCCGGACCGTGATTGGTCACGCGGAGCTTGAATTTCTCGCCGGCGGGGACCTGCACGGTCTGCGGGTGGAAATGCCCCTGCTTGATAGACAAGTTGATGACTCTCAGTGTGTCGGCGTGCGCCGGTACCACCGCCCAGGCGAGGGCGAGAACGCTACCCAGCAGGGTCCCCGCCAAGCGGGGACCACGCGATTGCGAACGATAGGGATCAGCCATGGTGCTTGTTTCCGGGCTTCGTCTATGGGGATCTAGAACTTAACGTTAATGATAAACATTCGTATTGATGAATACAATAGCCCGCGTCAACTTCGGGGAACCCTTGCCCATCCCTTGGCTGATCTATTAAAATGCTGTTTTTAGTAATTTTTATTACTAAAACCAGCGTGATAAAGGAATGGTCCGAGGGCCGAGACGGGATCCGCAGCCGGTCTTACATCCCTGGTTCAGGTGCATCGGGATCGGGGGACAGCCGTTCAGCCTCCGTTCAGTCGCGTGGGTGCAAGCTATGCACCATGGGGATCGGCCCGTAGCGCTCGCGGATCGACCGGCTACGGATCCCGCCCCCCCTGGCTCAACTGATGCTCAAGGAGTGCGCAATGAAAAAGCTCATGATCGCCGCGGTGGCCGGACTGGCTCTGACCGCCGTATCCACACCGACCTTCGCCGATGGTGACGGCGGAGGCAATTTCGCCCTGGGCGTATTGTTGGGTAGCGTGTTAGCGCCCGCCCCCGTGTATCACTACTACACCCCGTCCCCGCCGGTGGTGGTGGTTCCGCGCCCCTATTCTTATCGTTACCGAGACTATGGCTATACCCCCTATGGCTACCAGTACCCGGATCGGAGTGCGGGCTGGCGGTCGCACGAATGGCGGGAACGGGCGTGGCGGCGCCACGAATGGCGCGAGCACCACCGCTACCAGAGTGATGATTGAGTACGAGGGCGAACGGTCCTTGCCATGGACGGCGCGGTGACCCGTGGGTAGCATCCGTACCGGGGGATGAGGCGGTTGTCCTCCAGAGGCGCAGAGGCAGGTGTCTATGAATGCCGAGTCACGGCGGGACATGCGCGCACCGCTGGATGTTCCCGGTGCATCGGGTTCTTTCGCCACCGGGGTGCTGTGCTACGCGGGCGCCGATCAGCGCGCGCTGCACGATCTGCTGGCACGTTACCGGCTGTGCCTGCACGCGGCTCCAGACACCGGGCCGATCCCAGGCAGCTATTGGGGGGCGCCGGAGGCGGGACTGATCGGAGCCACGCTCTATGCGGGCGCCGATACGCCGGTTCATTCGGTGCTGCACGAGGCGTGTCACTACGTATGCATGGCGCCGGAGCGGCGCGCCGGCGTGCATACGGACGCTGGCGGAGATTATCTGGAGGAGGGCGCGGTGTGCTACCTGCAGATTCTGTTGGCGGATTACTTGCCGGATCTCGGCCGTGTCCGCCTGATGGCGGACATGGATACGTGGGGTTACAGCTTCCGATTGGGTTCGGCCCGCGCTTGGTTTACCGAGGATGCCGAGGACGCCGGAGCGTGGCTGGAACGCCATGGTCTGATGCGGGACGGGATTCCCACTTGGCGTCTGCGCAGCTGATGTCCGGGAGACGTCAGGGGGTACGCTGGTCTCCTGCCTCGATCATGGTTGCCGGCGCATTTGATCGGGTCTGAGTGGGTCTTACCGCATCCGGTTTTTCGAAACGGATGTCGCCGTAATAGCTGACCGTTCTACCGCCGGTGTTGTCGGTATCGGTCATGATTGCTACCCCGGAGATCATGGGCGGATCCTCCCCGAACGCGCGCCGGTAGTCCTGGTAGAGGTTGCGTTCCTCCGTTACCCACTGACCGACCCGTGACCCGCCGGTCTCAAGTACCTGCATCATGACCCGATCGGTGCTGGGATTCGGCGCCCAGGCGCCGATGCGGCCGGCGCCGGTCCATAGGTAAGTGAGGGCCCGCAACGGCGGTGCGCTCCCATAGACCAATCGCGCGGCCTCATAGCGCAGCCGATCGATGGGCCCAAGACGCGCCGGATCATAGGCAAAGGTGATGTACAGGCGCGCCATGGCGTCGTCGCCGTCCTTGCGCGACAGACTGGTGCCGGCAAGGACCCCAGTGATTTTCCATCGCCAGCGCAGTACCGGGTAGACACGCGGATCGATGTGGACTTCCCGTACCAGTCCGGAGGCTGACGCATCCGCCTGCGCTCGTATCACCACCTGTCCGCCGTTTTGTACCAGGGTATATCTCGTATGCTTTCCGATCCCCGGAAAGCGCAACGGGCGCCAGCCTGGCGGAAGCTGTCCGCCGGGTCGCGCGGCGGAGAAATCCCCAACGTCCAGTGTGCCGGGTACCGCGGCGGCGCTGATGCATGGGCCGCACAGGATGAGGGCGGTAAGCAGCGCGGCGGCTCCGTGTTTCCATGCCGCCGGCCCTCGCGTGGGGCATAACACGGTGTCCGATCGATCATCAGGAGGTTCTGTCATGGCCGCTCTGTGGCTCGGTTACCCACGGCATCCGGGGTACCGGAAACTGGGTGCAGGGTAGTCGGAGGAGGCCATGCGGGGCGCCTGCCGGCTTGGAAGCCGGCAGCGGGTGCTAGTCGTTGCGGCGGGCCCATCGGCGCCACACATAGCCGTCGGGGTGCAGCACCCCGGACTGGACATAGCCTAACACGTTCTGGTCGCGAAGAATCCTGAACATCCGGGAGCGGGCTTCGGGATGCCCGCAGAACAACAGGCGGTCGTTCTCTTGGAGTGGCAACGGTTCGCCGGGCAGCAGCGTTTCCTCCTCGCCGCGCAGGAGCAGGAGCGCGAGGCACGGCAGGCTTCGATTCCGGTCCCCGGGATCCGCCAGCAGATGTGCAATGTGCACCTCCTGGCCCTCGGATAGCGCAGCGGCCACAGCCGCTGCGCGCGGGGCCTTGATCTCGACCGCCCACACGTCCGGAGTGCGGCCGCGCACGACGTGCCGCAGCCGTTCGACGAGCATGCCGGCCCATTCGTTGTTCTGGTGCCGGGCGAGGCGCAGAAATTCGGCCAGCATCGGGGTACGGATCAGGGTCAGGATCCGTCCCGCCAGCATCGACGCGCGTTCCATGACCAGATCCAGGGACGCGGCCTCGAACAGGGGGGCGTTGTCGCGTTCATTCTGGCGCGCCACCGTGAAGAGCGCCGGGTTCAGTGCGCGGGCGGTGACGATGATCGACAGGTTGTTGGCGTCGTCGTCGGTACCCGCCACGATTCCCACGACGCTCTCGATGTGGGCCTCGCGCAGGGTGACGGCTTCCGTCCCACGGCCGATCACCGTACCTTCCGGCGCATCGGTCTTGTCCGGCTCCTTCTCAATGATTATCGTCGGCACCCCCTCGTATTGCAGGTAGCGGTTCACCGATTTTCCGAATCGGCCGTAGCCGCAGAGTATCCAGGTGCCCCGCGGTGGATCGAGCCGGCGGGGCAGAGGTCCCCCGGGTCTCGCGGTGAGCCATTGGAATAGCAGGTGCAGGTCTGGAGAATGGAGGGCGCTCGCCAGGCGGTCGGCGAAGGTATCGAATGGGTTTGTGACCGCGTCGGTTCCGAAGGAGACCATATTGGCCTGGGTATCATGCGACTGCGCGCGGGAGATCACCTTGAGTGACGGGTTGAGCAGTTTTCCGGCGATCGCGATCCTGAGGTTTACCTGATCGTCCGGAGTCACGGCCACGGCCCCTGTGCACCAGGGGTGTTTCAGGCCGGCCAGCAGCAACGATGCCGGCTGGCTGGCGTCGGCACACAGCGCGGGGACCGGAAGGCCGAGGTTCTCCAGCGACAGTTCGTTGATCCGCTCCTGATCGCGGTCGAGTACGACTACGGCCATGCCGCGCCGGGTCATGGACTGCACGATCAGGTTTCCGGTGTCGCCATAGCCGCAGATGATGTGGAAGGGCTCCGTCAACCGGCGCACCTTTGCGCCAAACCGGGCTGCCCGGATCAATTGTTTGAAGGCCGGGTCCTGGAGCAGGGCGAGCAGGGTTCCGATCGCGTAGAACCAGGCGATCACACCGGTGTAGATGGAGAGCAGGATCCACAGCCGCTGCGCATCGGTAAACGGGTAAGGCAGTTCTCCGAAGCCGATGGTGGTCACTGTGTAGCTGATCACGTAGAATGCGTGGAAAAAATCGAGGTGATGGGCGTGCCCCGCGCCGTCCAGTCCCGGGACCAGCGTCAAGCCGAGTACCGCAACGGAATAGGCGCCGATCAGCACCAGCAGCGGTAGCCGCATGCGCCGCAGGACCAGGAACAGTACGCGATCCTGCATCACAGCCCCCTGGGGCGTCAGCGCCGCAGTGTTGCGATTTCGATGATCAGCAGCACCACGGACACGACATTCGCCAGCAACGCGCCCCCGGACAAGGATACGATGCTTGCGGTGACCGTCGCCGTGACGCCGGTTGCGGATACGTGCGCGGCGACCGCCCATACGAGCGCCGCCGTCAGGAGTTGAAGGTCCGCCACCAGGCTCGCCGCCAGGAGCACGGCCCCCACGTGGGTGCGATCGCCGAATTTGAGCACAGTGGCGATCAGATTGACCACGATGGCGGCAAACAGCTCGTAGACATCATGGTGCAGCGGATTGTCGAAGACCCCCAGGAAGAATCCGAAGTTGAGGGTCAGGGCCAGTACGATAAAGAAGCTGAAGACCACTTTTTCGATATTCATTGTATTTTTGGGTCCCCTGGAGGCCTTGCCGTAGTATAGCCGTTGCCCGGCTGGCCCGTCGTCCCTGGCCCGGCCCGTTTGTGTTCGCCATGAGCGCTTCTTATACTGGTGCTCCCGGGCGGGCTGAGCATCGATGCCGAACCTTCTTCGTCTGTTTTTTCTCGTGTTGCTGCCGTGGGTAGCGGCTGGCGCGGTACAGGCTGCCCCGGCTGGCGTTCACGAGCGCCGGCTTGAGGATGCCATCCGGCGCAACCAATCCGATGTCGCGGATGCCGTCGGCCAGCGCTATGAGAACACAGTGATCCGCCAATATCAGGCGACCTATCCCGCGACATTGCATGCCTGTATCAAATCGCAGCCGGCGGCAGATCTTTCCGCCTTCGACGTGGCGTTGGTGATCGGTCGCGACGGCGCGGTGACTCAGGTGCTGGTGTGGCCGGTTACCGGTGTGGCCAGCTGCTTGCGGGAACGGCTGTTGCATGAGCATTTTCAAAGACCACCGTTCGCGCCGTTCCATAGTCATATCCATATGACTTTTTCGCCCTGACCAGTATGTCTTCGGGTTTGGGCCACGCCAACGAGGAGACGGACTGATGTAGTGTCTCACGCTGCCGGGAACATCTTGAACCCAGCATCCATGTGGGCCTCACGCCGATTGTCGGCGGCATCAGGAACGCAACGCTACGCCATAGATGCAGGCTAGGAGGCCGCGGGTGCGTCCGGTGCCCGCGCAATATCTTCTCCGGCGATGGTCACCAGGATGCTGCATGGGGACTGTTCCAACAGGGACGCACTCAATGACGTTCCTTGCCACCAGCGGGCAAAGCGGCTGCGGTTGCGGTGACCCACCACGATCAGATCCGCCTTGAGCGCGCGTGCCATCGCGGCGATGCGCTCGGAGGGTTCGCCCTGGGCGAGATGTCCCTCGGCGGTGAGTCCGTGCCCGCGCAGCAATGCGACACCTTCGTCCAGGATTTCCTGGTAGCGGGCAACTTCCTCGCTTACCAGATGCCCAGTATCGAAGCCTTCACCAAGGGATACCACCGATGTCGCGCTGACCACCGCCAGCAGATGGGTAGCCGTGCGGCAGGCCTTGGCGATCTCGGCGCCTTCGCGCAGCGCCAAGCGGCCTTCGCGGGTTCCGTTATAGGCGAGTAGTATCGTCTGGTACATGGCGTGTGCTCCGCTCGCGTGCCGGTCCGCACAACTGTCGACAGATTGTAGGCCGGCTATGGCCGCGGGGCCATGGGTTTCGCGGCCTGTCGTGTGTCATTCCAGCGCAGGGGTTGGGTTTGCGGTCCGCGCGCGGCCTGAACTTCGCAGCAACAGTACCAGAGGCAGCATGCATACGAAACTCCAGGCGATGAGGGTGAAGGCGTCCACCAGAGCCACCATCTGGGCCTGACGGCCGAGTTCATAGCCTAGCACCGCTGCGGCGCGCGGGTCCCCCGGGCTGAGCTGCAAACGGTCCAGGTAGAGGTAGAGCGCGGGATTGAAGGGCTGCAGGTGTCCGCCGATCTGGTTCCAGGCGATCTGGGCATGCCGTGTCATCACCGTGGTGACGATGGAGATCCCGATGGAGGAGCCGATGGTACGCACCAGGCTGAAGATCCCGGCGGCCTCTGCGGATTGCCGGGGGTTCAGGGTCGTGAAGGCTACCGCGGCGAGCGGGACGAAAATCATGCCCAGCCCTAGTCCCTGCACCATAACCGGCCATATCACCCAAAACGGGTCGATATACAGGCTATAGTGAGTAGTGGCGAAGGTTCCAACAATGCTTAGCAGGATGCCCGTAGTAATCAGTGGCCGCGGGCCGATACGATTGATCAGCCGGCCCACCAGGAACATGCTGAACATGCTGGCCACGCCACGCGGGGCCATCACCAGTCCGGTGGTGAACGTCGGATAGTTCAATAGCGACTCCAGCAGCATGGGCTGGAGTACCAGCATCCCGTACAGTCCGAGTCCGAATACCGCCAACAGAAGGCTGGAGGTCGAGAAGTTTCGATCCTTGAAGATGCGCAGGTCGAAGAGCGCCTTCTCCCGGTGCAGGAGACCGTGCCAGGCGAATCCGAGGAAGCCGACCACGCTCAGGAGCGTGGCGATCTGTATGGTATGGGCGTCGAACCAGTCGTCCTGGTTGCCGCGGTCCAGAACGAACTGCAGGCCGCCGATTGCCATGGAGAGCAGCACCAAACCGGTCCAATCCATGGAGCGCTGGCGTCGTTCCGTGTCGGGCACGACACGCCAAGCAGCAAGCAGCGAGAAGATGCCTACCGGCACGTTGATGAAGAAGGTCCAGCGCCAACTCAGCACCTGGGTGAGATAGCCACCCAGCGTCGGACCGAGGATCGGGCCCACCATCACCCCGATCCCCCAGATCGCCATCGCTTTGCCGCGTTCCTCCGGCGGATAGGTGTTGACCAGGATCGACTGGGACAGGGGCACCAGTGCGGCGCCGAATACGCCCTGCAGGAGCCGGAAGAAGACGATCTGGGTAAGATTCACAGACAGTCCGCTGAGGACCGAGGCCACAACGAATCCGAAGATACTGAGCAGCAGATATTTTTTTTGGCCCAGGCGGTCCGTGAAATAACCGGTCATAGGCATGAAGATGCCGGAGGCTACCAGATAACTGGTCAGTACCCAGCTGATCTCGTCGGGGGTTGCGGAAAGCTGTCCCTCCATGTGGGGGAGCGCGACGTTGACGATGGTGGTGTCCAACACCTGCATCACGGTGGCGGACATCACTGCGATGGTGATCAGGAACCGGTGGTTAGCCCGCATTGTTCACCGGAGTTCGTTGCGCGGGCGTCGGGGTGGGCGCAGGAGGTACGCACTGTCGCGGCGGCGGCCATAGCAGGAGACCGGTGAGAAATGCGGGCTAGTGGCGTCACCCATAGGAGGAACCCGTGGCGTTTAAGTTGGTCCGGTAAGGGGTGCTATCTGCCGCGGTGTCGGGGCGTGGCGCCGGTGTCGATGGTCACCTCGGCGCTGGTCCCCACACGCAGGGGGAAATGTGGGTTCGGATCCGCGATCAGGACCCGAACCGGCACCCGCTGAGTCACCTTGACCCAGTTCCCGGTGGCGTTCTGCGGCGGCAGCAGTGAGAAGGCCACGCCGCTCGCGCCTCCCACTTGTTCCACGCGGCCGTGGAACGGATGCCCTGGGTACATATCCACGTCGACCGTTGCCGGTTGCCCTGCATGGATGCGTTCCAGCCGGGTCTCCTTGAAGTTCGCGTCCACCCACCACTCGTGGTTGCAGATCAGCGCGAACAGGGGCACCGCGGGTGATACCACGTCACCAGGCCGCAGGGAGAGTTGCGCGATCTGTCCGTCACAGGGCGCGGCCGGGTGGGTGTAGCTGAGGTTCACCTCGTTTTGCGCCAGCTCCACTTGCGCTTCGCGGAGCTGCTGATTGCCTTGGCCGCCGGTTCCCAAGGTCACGCGCGCCTCGTGGAGGCTGGCCTGCGCCAGCGCAAGCTGGGCGCGGGCGCTGTTCACCGCGGCGTTGGCGTCATCCACGGCCTGTTGCGAGGCGAAATGCCGTGCCACCAAGTGGCGTATCCTGCCGGCGCTTTCCCGGGCGTTGTCCAGCAATACCTGGCGGTCATTTACTTCGGCCGCGGCGGCGCGTATCGCGGCGCTTTCCGCCGCTACCGTCTGGCGCACAACCGCCAAATGGGCGCGTGCCCGTTGTACTGCCAGTTCAAAGGGTTGGGGATCGATATCGAACAGGGGCGTACCGCGCTCGACCTGTTGCTGATCGCGGACGTGGACGCCTGTCACGCGCCCTTCAACCTGTGCCGCGATGCGTACGACGTGGGCGCCCACGTAGGCGTCGTCGGTGCTCGGGTAGCGCTGGACATGTTCCCAATACCAATAGCTTCCCGCGGCAACGGCCAGGGTTGCTACCGCGGCGAGGCTCCATGAGATGACACGCACGAACGGATCTCCTGATTGTACCCTGGGGCGGGAATATGGCGTGCGTCGGCCGGGGAAGGGCTAGACGCGTTCCGCCTTGTTCCGGATCCGTTGCAGGACGTCCTGGCAGCATTGCAGTTGTTCCGCCGGTATATCTGCCAGCAACTCGCGGCGCAGCTTGGCCGCTACCGCCTCGATCTCCCTGGTGACCGCGTTCGCCTGCTCGGTGAGATGGACGGTCTTGCTGCGCCGGTCGGCGCGGGAATCGCGGCGCACGATCCAGCCGTCCCGGGTCATGCGGTCCAACAGTCCTACCAAGGTGGGACCCTCGACGCCGATACGTTCGGCCAGCTCCTTCTGGACCATGCCGTCGCCGCCATGCGACAACTTCAGGAGTACCAACCATTTAGCCTGGCTCAGCCCGAGGGGCTTGAGGCGCTGATTCAGACGGTTGCGCCAAGCCCGGGCGGTTTCCCCGAGGTGGGCACCAAAATTATCGGACACTTTGGGTCTGGTCATTTCCATGCATTGATAATAAGGGAACGAATTAGTAGCTTACAATCTATTTGCGTAATGCGCAAGGCCCCGGAGAGTCAGTGCATCCGGTGGCGGAACAGCCAGCCCGCCAGGGTCAGGGTGACCAAGCCGATCAGGGCCATGGGCCAGAATTGGGGGATCAACATGTGGAACGGGGTGCCTTCCAGGAATACCCCGCGCAGTACCACCATGAAGTAGCGCATGGGATTGATCAGGGTGATCGTCTGGACCAGCTCCGGCATGTTGGCTATGGGGGTGGCGAATCCCGACAGGATGATGGCCGGCACCAGGAACAGAAACGCCCCCAACATCCCCTGCTGTTGCGTGGCGGAGAGGGATGAGATCATCAGCCCTACGCCGATCGCCGAGAGCAGAAACAAGATCAATCCGGTGTAGAGGGTGGCGAGGCTGCCCAACAGCGGGATCTGGAACCAGTACACCACTACCACGATGATCGCCGAGGCCTCTACGAGTCCGACGATGAAGCCGGGCAGCGCCTTCCCGATCAGGATTTCCAGTGGGCGCAGTGGGGTTACCAGGAGCTGATCGAAGGTGCCATGCTCGCGTTCCCGAGCCACCGAGAGGGAGGTCACCATCATGCTGACCACCAGGGTGAGCAGGCCCACGATGCCCGGAACGATGAACCACCGGCTTTCCAGGTTCGGGTTGAACCAGGCGCGCACCTCCAGGTGCGCGGGGGCGGCGGGCAGGCCGTGTTCCGTCACCCATTTTTGGTTGAAGGCGATAACGATATCACGCACATAGTTCAGGGCGATCAATGCGGTGTTGGAGTTGCGCCCGTCCAATAACACTTGCAGGTCTGCGGGGCGGCCGAGTTGCAGATTGCGGCTGAACTGCGGGCCGATATGGAGTACCAGCAGCGCGCGCTTGTCATCCAGGGTCGGCGCGATCTCACCTTCCCGGGTGATCGGTGCCACTTCCTGGAAATTTTCCGACCCCTGGAAGCGCGCCACCAGTTGGCGCGCGGCGGACCCCGGGTCTTCGTTGTAGACGGCGAACGGTACGTGATTCAGGTCGAAGGTGGCGGCATAGCTGAACACCAGGAGCTGGATGATCGGTGGACCGATGAGTACGAAGCGGGTCTGCTTGTCCTTCAGCAGGGCGAGTAATTCCTTCTTCACCAGGGCGATAATCCGTTTCAACATGATTTGAGTCCCCGCGCTGTGCCTTATTCGAGCCGTTTGTGTGCCCGGTGCCGGCTGAGGCCCAGGAAGATCACGGCCATCACGATCAACGCCAGGGCGTTGGGCAGGATCACGCCCCACAGGTCGCCGGCCAGGAACACCGTCTGCAGGATCGACACGAAATACCGGGCCGCGATCAGATGGGTGATGAGCTGCACCACCTGCGGCATGCTGCCGATGTCGAACACGAACCCCGAGAGCAGGAACGCCGGAAGGAAGGTGGCGATAATGGCGGCTTGTCCCGCGACGAACTGATTCCTGGCGGTGATGGAGATCAGCAGTCCCATACCCAACGCCGTTAGCAGGAACAGGGCCGCGCAGACGAACAACACCGCCAGGGAACCACGCAGGGGTACGTGAAATAGCCACACCGTCATCGCCACCGACAGCGCCATGCCCCCCATTCCGAGGATGAAGTAGGGGACGAGCTTGCCGAACAGTACTTCGCGCATGGCCACCGGCGTTACCAGCAGCGCCTCCATGGTGCCACGTTCCCACTCCCGCGCCATCACCATGGCGGTGAGCAGCGCACCGATCAAGGTCATGATCACCGCGATGAGCCCCGGCACCAAGTAATTGCGGCTGCGCAGTTCGCTGTTGAACCACACGCGCTGGTCGAGTTGCACGGGGATGGCCGGCCCGAGTCCCCGGCTCCGGGCCCGCTGTTCCAGCCAGCCTACCCAGATCCCAGCCACATAGCCTTGCACCAGGCGCGCGGTATTGGCGTCCACGCCGTTGACGAGCAACTGGATCGGCGCGCCGCGCGGACGGCGCAGCTGCTGTGCGAAGTCCGCCCGCAGTCGCAGTATCGCATCCACCCGGCCTGCCATCAGGGCCTCGGTGGCTGCACCCATGTCCGGCAGTTGGACCGCAGTGAAGTAAGGGGTGTGTTGGAACGCGCCGGTGAAACTGGCCGTGTCGGCGCTGGGCTGGTCCACTACCAGCGCGATGGGCACGTGCTTGGCATCCAGGGAAACGCCATAGCCGAAGATGAGCAACAGCAGTACGGGCATCAGGAACGCGATGGCGATGCTACTGGGATCCCGGACGATCTGCAGGAATTCTTTGCGGATCAAGCCGCCCAGCCGCATTCCTGATCCGCCGCGGGCGTGACCTGTGGGGGTGACGGCAGTGCCCTTCATGGGTCCTCCCGCGGCCCGGCGTGGGCCTCGATCAACGCGATGAAGGCGTCCTCCATGGAGAGGTCCGGGCGCTGCGTGCCCCGGGCCTGTTCCCTGATCTGCGCTGGCGTGCCCAGGGCCAGGATCTCGCCGGCCGCCATGATGGCGAGCCGGTCGCAGTACTCGGCTTCTTCCATAAAGTGCGTGGTCACCAGTACCGTGACCCCCTGTTCCGCGACGTGGTTGATGCGTTGCCAGAATCCGCGTCGTGCCAGGGGGTCGACCCCCGAGGTGGGCTCGTCCAGGAACAGAATCTGCGGCTCGTGCATCAGGGCGCAAGCGAGGGCGAGGCGTTGTTTGAAACCCAGGGACAGGTCCGCGCTGGTCACGTCCCGGCTCTCCTCGAGCGAGAACTCCACCAGGGCCCGGCGGATGCGCTCCCGGTGGCGCTGCCCGGAGAGTCCATAGGCGCTGGCGAAGAATTGGAGGTTTTCCGCCACGCTCAGATTTCCATAGAGGGAGAACTTCTGGGACATATAGCCGATGCGTCTGCGGGCCGCGGCGCCGGCGGTGCGCAGGTCCGCGCCCGCGACCCGCAGTTCGCCGCTACTGGGAGGCAGCAGCCCGCACAACATGCGGAAGGTGGTGGACTTGCCCGCGCCGTTCGCGCCCAGTAGCCCGAATACCTCACCCCGGTTGACCTCGAAGCTGATGTTGCGTACGGCGTAGAATTCCCCGAAGCGCCGCGCCAGTTCGTGTACCCGGATCACCGGGGCGCCATGGTCCAGCGCGATCGCCGCACCGTTTGGCGCGGACACCGTGCCGTATCCCCCATCCCGACGCCCGTACCCGGTGCGCAGGGTGGCGATGAAGCTATCCTCGAAGCGCGGCTCGACGGCCTCCAGGGACACGCCGGCGATACCGGGCAGCAGCGCCTCTGGATCCGGAGGGACCGCGCTGTCCATTACCAGACGCACGTGGTCGCCCTGGATCACCGCGTCCAGGACACCGGCCGCGTTGGCGAGCCGTTCCTGCAGGGCACGCTTTTTCATCGCTTGCGTGGCACGGACCGCGTAGGTGTGCCCATGCAGGGGGGCCTTGAACTGTTCCGGTGGTCCGTGTCCCAGGACCTTGCCTTCGTGCAGCAGCACCACCTCGTTGCAGCGTTCCGCCTCATCCAGGTAGGCGGTACTGAGCAGCACGCTCATGCCCTCTTGCCGGACCAGCCGGTAGACAATGGACCACAACTCGCGCCGCGAGATAGGATCCACGCCCACCGTCGGCTCGTCCAACAGCAGCAACCGGGGGGGTCGTACCAAGGTGCAGGCAAGCCCCAGCTTCTGTTTCATCCCGCCGGACAGGCGTCCAGCGAGACGGCCGGTGAACGGGCCCAGCCCGGTCATGGCCATCAGCTCCCGGTAGCGCGCCCCGCGTTCGACCGCCGGGACTCCCTGGAGCCGGGCATAGAGATCCAGGTTCTCCTGTACCGTGAGGTCTTCGTACAGCCCGAAACGTTGGGGCATATAGCCGATGGAGCCCTGTATTGCGAGGGAGTCGCGCGCAGCGTCCAGGCCCAGGACCCGGATGCCGCCGGCATCCGCCACCAGCAACCCGGCCGCCAGACGCATGAGAGTGGTCTTGCCGGCGCCGTCCGGTCCGATCAGGCCGGTGACCATTGCGTGGCGCACCTGCAGTGTGGCTCCGTGCAGGGCCTGCACCCGGCGTCCGCCGGATTGGAAGGCCTTGTCCACCGCGGTGAGTTCCACGGCCACATCCCCGCTGTGGACGGGCACCACCGTGGCCGGAGTCCCGGCGTTCATCGCCCGGCGCAGCGTCGGGCGGTATCGGGTTGCGGGGTGCCGGTCTGACGCAGTGGGATGTGCACGGTGGTGGGCATCCCGAGGCGCAGTTCCCCCTGGGGATTGCAGACGTACACCCGCACCTGATAGACGAGGCGGGTGCGCACCTGGGGGGTTTCCACCGACTTCGGTGTGAATTCCGCAGTGGGAGAGATGAAACCGATCCAGCCCGGGTAGCGTTTTGCCGGGTAGCTGTCGGTGGTGATTTCCGCGCGCATGCCGAGACGGATCTTGCCCAGATCCGGCTCCGCTACGTAGGCCCGTACCCACATTGGATCGGTGAGGGCCAGGGTGAAGGCGGGTCGGGCTGGGGAGGCCATGTCGCCCGGTTCCAGGATGCGGTCCTGCACTACGCCATCGGCGGGGGCATAAAGGTCGGCGTCGGCGAGTGCGACTTGTGCCAGGGCGAGGGCGGCCTGGTCGGCCTGCAAGGTGGCCTGCGCGGCCGCGATATCCTCCCGCCGCGGTCCCGCCAACACCAATTTCAAGGTCTGCCGGGCGGCATCAAGGCGCGCGCGGGCCGCGTCCGCCGCGGCCGCGGCGTCATCGGCCTGGGCCGAAGAAATGAGTTTTTTGCGCACCAACGCCTGCTGGCGCTGGGCGTTGCGTACCGCATTATAGGCCTCCGCTTGCGCGGCGGCCACGTCGGCGCGGGCCTTGCTGACCTCCTCGGGCCGGCTGCCCGCCAGCAGGCGTGCCACCACTTGGCGCTGGGCGGCGACCCGCGCCCGGGCCTGATCCGCCGCGCTCTTCAATCTCCGGGTATCCATGCGCGCCAGCAATTCCCCCTTCTTTACCCGGTCCCCTTCCTGTACTTCCATGGCGGCGATGCGCTCATTGCCGTTGAACGCCAGCTCCACCTGACGGATATCCACGTTCCCGTACAGGACGAGCTCCGGATCGCCGGTACCGTGGTGAACATCGCCGCGCCACCACGCGGCGCCCGCACCGACGGCGATGAGGAGCAGCAGCACCATCACCACCAATATCCGGGCAGTCGGTTTCACCATGGACGCGTTCCTTGGAGATGGGGTGGAGGCGTACCAAGCGCCGGTGATACTCCGGTGCCCGAGAAGAACAACCGGGTGGTGTGTTCGACCAGCCGTTGGATCCGGTCCGGTTCTATGGGCACATCGAATACCCGCCGCGCTACCGGCAGCGCGATGAAGGGATACAGGGCCAAGCTTACAAGGGACAGTGCCGCCAGATCCGGATCCAGGTCGGAGCGTAGCCGGCCTGCGGCGATTTCGCGGGTGATCAATGTCGCCACACCGGTCCCGCCTGGGGAGGCGTAGGTATGGACGAACTCTTCCCGGAATTCACCGTCCGGTGCCAGCACGTCACGGGTGATGAATGCCGGCAGCCAAGGCGAACGGGCCAGCGTGCGCATGAGCAGGGTGAGGAAGGTCTGGATCGGATGTGTGTCGGTGGTGCCGTTGTCGTCGATGAGCCGGCGGACCTGATCCAACACCGGCCCGGCTGCTTCATGGAAGATCTGGCGATAGAGGCCGCGCTTGTCGCCAAAGTAATAATGGACCATGGCCGGGTTGACCCCGGCGGCCCGGCCCACTTGGCGCAGCGAGACCCCGGCGTAACCATGCTCCGCGAACAAACGCCGGGCGCAGTCCAATAGGGCACGGCGCACCGCCGGGCCCTGCCGTTCCACCCGTCTTCCCGCCCGCCGTCGGATCGCTTCCATGGACGCTGGCTTCCGGCCGGTTCCCGCGCCCTAATTAATCACTCGTTTAATTCGCTGTCAAGGACGTCCCAGTGCGGTTGGTAGCGCCCGCGGGGCAGCGCCGACCCCAACGCGGTGGGTTAACCGGTCGAGAGGGGGACCGGGAGGGCTCAGCCCGCCGCCGCGGCGCAGCGCCCGTTCCTGACGTCCACGATGGACTTCATCATCGTTTCGATGGCCCCGTCCGGAAGCCCCTGGAGCAGCACCGGCGTACCCTTCCGGTTGCAGTAGATCAGTGTCGGGGTAGCGAGCTGACCGCTTTTGCCCAACAGTTCCGTGTTGGATTTGATCCTTGCCAGCAGCGCCGCGGGTGGATGGGCCAAGGGGCTGAGCCCCCCCTCTTCGTGGGTGGTATCGAAACTATCCTCATTCGTGGCCAGGGCCGCTGCCGGATCCTTGGCGTGCAGGAGCGCGGCGGCCTTGCCGGGGCTGCTGGGTTTCAGAAATGCCACCGGGATGAACCGCACCCGGATGCGACCTTTCTTCACCAGGGGCATGATCTGTTCATAGAACTTGTGGCAGTAGATGCAGTTCGGGTCGATATAGGCGGTGAGCAGTGGGCCTTTCTTGCCCACGGTGAACCCATCCGCCCGTGCGCTACGTTCCGTCAGTTCCGGCACCGGCAGAGGTTTGGGAATCAGGCCCACTTGTTCCATTGCGGCGCGGGTCTCGTTGGTGCCGTTCGGTCCAAACAGGTTGCCCAGCAGCAGGTGCTGGCCATCCGCCGTCAGCCAAGCCACGGTCTTGCGCCCCTGTATTTCCAATACCACGCCGGTGAGTCCCGCGGGTCCCTTGAATACCTGGTGTACTGTGGCATGGCCATGGCTGATCTGGCCCACTCGTTCCTGGGCCTGTTTCAAGGTCGAGGCCGCCGGGGCCGATTGTCCCCACAGCAAGGCCGTCAGCGCGAGGCAGATGGCGGGCAGGAGGACCAGAGTGCGTGAGCCGGACATGGGGCTTTCCTTGTGTCAGAGTGAGGGGCCGGGCGTGGACGCGGCAACGATGGCCGTGCGACCCTGAGCTTTGCGATGGCCCGTCTGGGACGCGGTGAGTTGGCAATAGGCGGTTATTGTACACGGTCCTGAGCAGACGCTGCCACAGCAGGCCGGCCGTGGAGCGAACCTTTAGGGCCCTGGCGGGTCTGTTACCGGGACTCCGGCGGACGCCGGAGCGGATCGGCCCCGGGTCCATCTTTCATGGCCGCGGGGCTTGGTGTGTACGGCAAGGAGTGGAGAATGGTCACCGGAGCCCTGCTTTTGTTCGTCGTCGCTGCGCTATTGGGGGGCGTGCTGGCGGGCCAAGCCCTGCGCGACCGGCTTCCCTCTACCGGCCTCGCCCTGGTCCACGGGGCGGTGGCGATCGCAGGACTCGTCCTTCTGGGCATGGTGGTATCCGGTGCCGCGGATACCATGCTGCTGAACGACGTCTTACTGTTGTTCGGCCTGACCGCGGCCGGTGGTCTGCTGCTGTTCAGTTTTCACCTGCGCCGCCGCAACCTGCCGGGGCCATTCATCCTATTGCATGGAGCCGTTGCGGTGATCTCTATCGCGGTGTTGGCGGTGGGTTACTACGGGGCTCGCTGATCGTGCGGAGTTGTTGGCCGTCACTCGTGATCCGTTCAGAAGGTCATGATCTGATAGCCCTGATCGATGACCTGTACTAGGTCATCGCCGATGGCCTGGGTCTGGATCTCCGCGTCCCGCAGTGCGTCCATCTGCCCAAGCTGGCGCGCGTTGTAGATGCAAGCCAGCGTTGTGAGCCCGGAGTCCAGCAGTTCGCGCAACACCGGCCCCAGTTGGTCATGGCCGCGGAGTTGGGCGGGCACTTGTACTCCGGGACCGAAGAAGAAGAACTGGATGTCCTCCAGGCGTTCCTTGGTGTGTGCCACCAGGGCGAAGCGCAAGGCCATCTCCACCTTGACCGGGTCCTTCATGTCCGACAGGAGCACGATTGCGAGCTTGGCCATAGGGAATCCTCACTGGCTGGTGTTGAGGGCGTGGGACAGGAACTCGAGCAGAAGCGTCCACGCCTCGGCGGCCGGAGCCGGACGGTAACTGGGCCGCGCATCGCAGAAAAAGCCGTGCCCCGCCTCGGGGAACACCGCCAGGGTATAGCGTCTGCCCGCTGCACTGAGGGCGGTGGCGACCCGTCCGTGCTCCTCTGGAGCGATCGATCCGTCCTCGGCACCATAGATCAGCAGCAGCGGGCCCTGCATCCGTGGCGCTTGATCCAGCAGCGCGGGGCGATCCAGGGGATCCCGCTCCGGGGCGATGCCGCCGCCGTAGAAGCAGGCCGCGGCCCGCAGCCGGGTGGGATAGGTGCCGTGGGCGAGGAACGCCAGCCGCCCGCCCATGCAGAACCCGAGCACTGCGATGCGCGCCTGGTCCACCTCCTTGCGTGCCGCCAGGAAGTCCAAGGCCCGGCCCGTGTCCTCCATGGCCGCAGCGTCACGGAGCAGGCGCAACCGGGCACGGGCGCTGTCGACGTCGCTGTAGTCGTACACGTCGCCCCGGTAGAGATCGGGCACCAGCGTGCAGTAACCGGCCGCGGCAAGGCGTCGCACGAGCTGCTCGAAGTGGGTGTTGAGTCCGTATGCCTCCGTGAAAATCAGCAGGGCGGGGTGTGGTCCTGCGGATCCCGGACGGGCGTAGACGCCCTGCAGTCCGCCACCGATGTCCAGCCTTACGGCCTCTACCGTATTGTTCACCGTAGGTGTTCCTTCTGCTGATGGTTCAAACCATAGTCAAGACCACCCGGAAGCGGGCTTGGTTGGTGATCATCCGTTCGTAGGCCTTGCTCACCTGCGCCAAAGGATACGTCTCGACCATCGGACTTACTTTGGTCAGCGTGCTGAAGCGCATGGTGTCTTCCGAATCCTGCGCCGAGCCGGAGGCCCAGCCCTGCAGGCGGTGACGTCCCCGGATCAGTTGTAGTGGCGTGACTGGTATCGGTTGGGCGTCCGCACCAACGACCATGACGGACCCGTTGGGCGCCAGTCCGTCGAGCACGGTACCGATCGCGGGACTCGATGGTGCCGTGGCGAGGATCACCCGCGCTCCGCCCAGCGCCAGCAAGCTTTGCGCGGGATCCTCGGCACGGGTGTCGATATAGTGATGGGCCCCGAGTTGTTGCGCGAGGGCGCGTTTGGCGTCGCCATGTGATATAGCTACGGTACGGAAGCCCATGCGTTGCGCGTATTGCACCGCGAGGTGTCCGAGGCCGCCGAGTCCCTGGATTGCCACGACATCCCCGGGTCGCGCGCCGCTGCTGCGCAGGGCGTTGTAGACGGTGATGCCGGCACACAGCAGGGGCGCGGCGTCCACCGCCTTGAGTTCGTCCGGGATCGCGGCCACGGCCTCGGCAGGCGCACACAGGTACTGGGCATAACCACCGTCGAAATGGATTCCGGTGACTTGCGCGTCGGCGCAGTTGATGAAGTCGCCCGCCCGGCAGGCGGCGCAATGGAAGCAGTGACCACCGTGCCAGCCCACGCCGACCCTGAGTCCGGTCGTCCATCCCCGCACGCCCGAGCCCAGCGCGTCGATGGTGCCAGCCACCTCATGGCCCGGAATCCGCGGGTATTCAATGCCCGGGAACAGACCGTCCTTCACAAACATATCACTATGGCAGATACCGCAGGCCTCGACCTTGACCCGTACCTGCCCCGGGCCGGGTTCCGGTACCGGCCGCTCCACCAGTTCGAAATCCGCGCCCGGTCCCGAGATCTGCGCTGCTTTCATGATCGCCATGGTTCCACTCCTTGAATGGTGGTTGGGAACGCTGCGGGACGGTCCCAACGTGACATCCTCGCGCTGGTGCGGATGCCCAAATGGTTGCGTACGGCGTCCCGAACCGGGGTAAAGGCCGCCTGCGACGTCTCCGGCGGCAGGTGAGGATCGGTATTACCACGGGAGCGCGGACCCGTCGTAGTTGAGGAACCGGCCGGAGTCCGCGGGGGTATAGCGATCGATTATGGCGCGCATGCCGGCCACACTCTGCTGCGGCGTGATCAGTCCGTCGGGCCCGCCCATATCGGTTCTGACCCAGCCCGGGTGCAAGATCAGTACCCCGATTCCCCGCGGCCGCAGATCGATGGACAGGCTCTTCATCACCGCGTTCAGCGCCGCCTTGCTGGAACGGTACAAATAGCTGCCGCCGCTGCTATTGTCGCCCATAGAACCCATCAGGCTGGTGAGCGCGACCATGAGGCGGCGCTCGCTGCGTGCCAGGTGATCCCCGAAGGACTCCGCGAGCCGCGCAGCGGCCATGGTGTTGATTTGAAACGTACGGGTCCACTCCCCGTAGTCCAGGTGTCCCAATCCGCGGTCGCCGGAGTCGCCGGAATCGCCGGAAATCCCGGCGTTGCTGAGTAGCAGGTCGACGGACACGTCGCTCAACCGGTGGGCGAGGGCGTCGATGGCCCGGTGGTCCGCGACGTCCAGCCCGTGGACCGTGATTTCAGATTGTCGCGCGGCCAGCCGCGCGAGGTCGGCCGCGCGTTCCGGTGCGCGGCACGTGGCGAGCACGCGCCAGCCGTCGACGGCGAACTGCCGGGCGAATTCCAGTCCGAGGCCGCGGTTTGCGCCGGTGATGAACACGGTTGGCATGCCGATGCTCCTTGCCGGTTCCGGGGTCCCTGTGTCGTGCCGTTACCCGTTCGATTAGTGTACTACACCCCGCGCGCGCCGGTCAGAGACCGCCCGGTGGCTCTGGCTACTGGCGGGGTAAGGGACCGACCGACGGTCCAAGTTATCATGATGTTGCGCGGCGGTGTCAAATCGGTCCGTAGTTCTGATCTCTTTCGTCGTATAGCGTCCATGACGTTCCTCGAGAGATCAGAAATCTGCCCCGATTCCCCCGCGCTTCGCTGCGCGCGGATTACTTGGACAGTTTCCTACGCCGCCTGGTAATAAAGATTCTGGGGGTGTTCCGCCTGCGCGAAGAAGAGCCAACGTTCCCCGAGTAAACCCAGGTATTGGAGAACAAAGGCCGCGACGAGGAGCGCTGGCCGCTGGCCGCTCATGGCGGTGGCCAGCAACGCGGCGGGGACCGCGAACACGAGGATCGTAGAGCCCCACTTTATGGTGCGCAGCAGGGCCGCGGAACGCCCATGGAAGAATTCGCGGGTATTGAAGGAGCCGCCCATGGCCCCCTGGGAGATCTGGCGGATGTGGGTATGCCGTACGCCGATGGCGGTCTGCAGGCTGGACTTGTGACGCAGGCGCGCGTTGCGGATCAGGGCCGCGGACCGGCCCGCGAAACTCAATGCGGTCAGGATCAACGCCCATCCCCCGAAGAAGTGGACTAGGCCATGACCGGCGTAGGCCGCATAGGCCGTGGCCAGGGTAAATCCGGAGGCGCACCCCAGCAGGGTGAAGTTCACCACCGTGAGCGGAGTGGCCCATTCCTGCAGGAAACGCAGGCACGCATAGATCATTCCGGTGCAAACAAAAAGTGTGAGGCACAGGACCACCCCGACCGTTCCCGCCACCAGCGTAACGCGCAACGCGATGCCGGGACCCACCGTGAGCAGCACCGGGTTCCAACCCATGAAGTGCAGGGCACCGTAGGTAAACACCGCGGCCATGAACACGGGTAGCGCGATGACTTCCCGGGACAACCAGGAGGTGCGCCAGCGCGCAGCGGAACGCCAAGCCCGCTCCGGGCGCCCCAGGTGGAAGAACGACGCGATCAGACCCGCCACCAATAGCAACAGCGCCAGCGCGCTGCCCAGGGCGTAGAACGCGCGCCCGCTCTGGGCCGGAAGCACCGCGAGGACCGAGTAGAGTTCACTGGTGTAGAGGGCGAGAAACAGGCCCTGCCCGGCGCCGATCAGAGTGGTCAGATAGATTACGGAAAAGGCGGGACGCATGGGTGGCGGTTCCTGAGTCAGTACTGGTGGTCGCTCGGGTGTGGTTTTACACGACAGATGATGTTGGAAATGTCCCGTCCCGGTGTTCGCGGCGGCGCATAATAGGGCCGACGGACATCGATCCACGTTCAGGCACGGTCTACCAGCTCGTCACATCGTCCAGAGACGGCTCTTCGAGACCCGGTTTTGGCAGCCGTGATTCCTTTTTCAGTGGGTTGTCTGCGCGCACCAACTGGTCGTCATGGATGCGGATCGAGGTCTTGCGCAGTGGTAGGTAGTGGTTCGCGGGCCGCGTGCCCCATTCTGGCATAAGTTGATAGCCGCCCTGTTCGCGGATCATCAGCGAGACCTCGGACTCCGGGTCGTGCACGTCTCCGAACAGACGCGCGTTGGTGGGGCAGGCCAGCACGCACGCCGGCTTGCGCTCCCGCTCCGGAAGCGATTCGTCGTAGATCCGGTCGACGCACAGTGTACATTTTGTCATCACGCGACGCTGCGCGTCCACCTCGCGTACGCCGTAGGGGCAAGCCCATGAGCAATATTTGCAGCCGATGCACTTGTCGTAATCCACCAGTACGATGCCGTCCTCGGGCCGCTTGTAGCTGGCGCCAGTGGGGCACACCGGCACGCAGGGCGGATCCTCGCAGTGCAAGCAGGACTTGGGGAAGTGGACCGTCTGGGTATTGGGATAGGTGCCCACCTCGAAGGTCTGTACCCGGTTGAAAAACGTGCCGCTGGGGTCCGGCCCGTAGGGATTGAGGTCTACCAGGGGGCCGGCGCTGCCGGAGGTGTTCCATTCCTTGCAGCTGGTCACGCATGCGCTGCACCCGACACAGACGTTCAGGTCAATGATGAGGGCGAGCTGGGTCATGGGTGTCTGGCGTCCGTTATCTAAACAGTTTTTTCATGAGGCCGGCGCCCGCCCGGTAGGCGAGGCGCTTTGGGCTCTGCGGTGCGGTGCCGGGTGCTCGCGGCACCGTGGCGAACTCCGGGGATGTCAGCTGCGGCTCGTCGGGCCCGGCCGGGTAGATACGCACCCTTACGTCGTACCAGCCGGCCTGCCCGGTGACCGGGTCCGAGTTGGACAGGTGTTCCCCGTCCGTCAGGGTCGGCAGTTCCTCGGTGATCAGATGGTTCAGCAGGAAGCCCTTGCGGACCTCGTTGGCCGCAGGGTCCAGTCCCCAGGCCCCGGGGGCCTTGCCGATCGCGTTCCAGGTCCACACCGTTCCGGGTTCCACCGCCTCCGAGTAGCGGCACAGGGCGCGTACCCGGCCCCATTGGGATTCCACCCAGACCCAATCGCCGTCCGCGCATCCGTTGGCGCGCGCCACGCTTGGGTGGAGGAACAGATGGTTGTGCGCATGGATCTGGCGCAGCCAAGCGTTCTGGGAGTCCCAGGAGTGGTACATGGCCATCGGCCGCTGGGTGACCGCGTTGAGCGGGTAGCGCGTGCGATCCGTGATTTGCGCCTCCAACGGTTCGTAGTAGAACGGCAGCGGATCGAAGTAGGTCTCGATGCGTTTACGGAGCCGGTCGGGCGGTTGGCGTCCGGGGCGTTTGCCCTGGGCCGCGAGCCGGAATTTCTGCAACACCTCGGAATAGAGATGGATCAGGATGGGTTCGGCATAGCGCGTCAGACGGTGGCGCTGCGCCCATTCCAGATAGCCCTGGTTCCAGTTGCGCATGTATTGATAGGAAGGCGGCAACTTGTACTGGAACACGCAGTTGTTCTTGGCGTACATCTCCCACTGATTGGGGTTGGGCTCGCCCTTCATGAATTTCTCGCCACCCTTGCCGCGCCAACCGGCCAGGAAACCGATGCCGGATCCGGGCTCGGTTTCATGATGAATAATGAAATCCGGGTAGTCCCGGAACTTGCGCGAGCCGTCCGGGTTGACGAATGCCGGGAATTTCAGGCGGCCTGCCAGTTCAACCAATACCTCCTGGAACGGCTTGCATTCGCCGGTGGGAGGGACCACCGGGATGCGCACCGCGTCCACCGGGCCGTCGAATTCGGAGATCGGCCGGTCCAGCATCGACATGACGTCGTGGCGTTCGAGATAGGTGGTGTCCGGCAGCACCAGGTCGGCGTAGGCGACCATCTCCGACTGGAATGTGTCGCACACCACCAGGAACGGGATCTTGAATTCCCCATCCGTGTCCCGGTCGTTGAGCATGTGGCGGACTTCCACGGTGTTCATGGTGGAGTTCCATGCCATGTTGGACATGAAGATCAGCAGAGTGTCGATGGAATAGGGATCACCCCGCCAAGCGTTGGTGATGACGTTGTGCATGAGCCCGTGCACCGCCAGCGGGTATTCCCAGGAGAACGCCTTGTCGATCCGCACCGGCTTGCCCGCGTCGTCCACGAACAGATCATCGGGGTTCGCGGGCCAGCCGAGCGGCATGCCGGCCAGCGGTGTGTCGGGTTGCACCGCGTCGGGGTGACGGGGAGTCTTCGCGCACGGGGGGATCGGGCGCGGGAACGGGGCCTTGTGCCGGAAGCCCCCGGGCCGGTCGATGGTGCCGAGCACCGTCATCAGGATCGACAGGGCGCGGATGGTTTGGAAACCGTTGGAGTGCGCCGCCAAGCCGCGCATGGCATGGAACGCCACCGGGTTTCCCGTGACCGTCTCGTGATCCCGTCCCCAGGTGTCGGTCCAGGCGATCGGCAGTTCGATCTTCTGATCGCGCGCGGTGACGCCCATCTCGCGGGCCAGCCGCCGGATGGTCTCCACGGGGATCCCGGTGATGCCCGCGGCCCACTCCGGCGTGTAGTCCTTTACCCGCTCCACCAGGAGTTGGAACGCCGGCTTGACCGGGCTGCCGTCGGGGAGCGTGAACGCGCCCAGCAGGAACGGATCGGCGTCCTCCTGATGAGGTTCCACCGGCCGGTCGAGTATCCGGTCCCACCACAGCTTGTTCTGGGGATCGAAGCAACCCTCGTCCACCGGTTTGTCGGTGCGCACGAACAGGCCGTACTCATCGCTGGCCTCGTCTTGCGATACCAGTTCCGCGGCGTTGGTGTAGCGGGTGAGAAAGTCCCGGTCGTAGAGCCCCTGCTGGACGATCTCGTGGATCAGGGCCAGCAGCAGGGCGGCGTCGGTGCCGGGGCGGATCGGGACCCACTCGTCGGCGATGGCGGAATAGCCGCTGCGCACCGGATTGACGGAGATGAATTTCCCGCCGTTGCGCTTGAATTTGGAGATCGCGATCTTGAGCGGGTTGGAGTGGTGGTCCTCGGCGGTGCCGATCATGATGAACAGCCGCGCGCGCTCCAGGTCCGGCCCGCCGAACTCCCAGAACGAGCCGCCGATGGTATAGATCATCCCGGCCGCCATATTGACGGAACAGAAACCGCCGTGGGCGGCATAGTTGGGGGTACCGAACTGCCTTGCGAACAAACCAGTCAGGGCCTGCATCTGATCGCGGCCGGTGAACAGCGCGAACTTCTTCGGGTCGGTGGCGCGAATGCGCCGCAGGCGTTCTTCCAGGAGTGTGAACGCCTGGTCCCAGGAGATCTCGGTGAATTCCCCCGCGCCGCGCGCCGCGCCGGGTTTGCGCAGCAGGGGCTTGGTCAGCCGCGCGGGCGAATATTGCTTCATGATGCCGGAGGCGCCCTTCGCGCAGATCACGCCCTGATTGATTGGGTGATCGGGATTGCCCTGGATATAGCGGATCTCGCCGTCGCGCAGCGTCACCCGGATACCGCAGCGGCAGGCGCACATATAACAGGTGGTGTTCTTGTCTTCGGTCTTTGGAGCAGGGGATGGCTTGCTCATAGGCACGGGTCCGGGGGGTGGGGCGCGGTGGCGGGGACGGGCACAAACAATACTCTAAGCCGACCCCGGGCCGAAGGCCAATTAAGAAATTCGATCCGAGAATAATCGAGAGGCCGAAGCAAGCTCGATCCCGGCGTACCCTGGATCGCCCCGGCACCGTGCCGGGAACCCGGCGCCGGGACCATGGTCTCAGTAGTGCGAAACCGGCGTTCGGGCCGGATGGAGGAGGAGATCCCGTGGATTACGCCAGTGCAGAGAATCAGATCGTGCAGGTGGAGCAGCAGTCCCAGACCGCGCTCCAGAACATGCAGACCCTTGCCCAGAAGTTGCGTGCCGCGGCCCCCGATGAGACCACCGGGCGCGAATGGGCCATGGATCTGCGGGAGATCGCCATGTCGGTTCAGCAGCAGAACCAGGCGGTGGTGACGATGGTGAACCAGATGGCCGAGTACATCCGCACACTGGAGGGCCAACTCCAGTCTCACCCGAATCCCACGGTGCAGCCACGCGGCTGGGCGAGCCAGTCTCCGATGTCCGGCGGCGGTTTCTGGGGCAATGTTACCAGTGGGTTGGGCATGGGAGCCGGGTTCGCCGTGGCGAGCGATGTGGTCGGCGATCTGTTCAATATGTTCTGACGGTGTTCCCCCGGGTCCCTGCACAGGTCGACCTGTGTGGTGGCCTGTGCAGTGCGGCCTTGCGGTGGGCCAATGTCGTTTTGGGGCAGTGGAATCTGAGCATCGGAGGGCCTGCCCCAGATTCCGTATCGCAGCGTCTGTGTAGTCCGCGGCTGGCGTGACTTCCATTCAGAGCCCCAGATGCCAGAACAGCGCGCCGGCTCCCGCCGCCATGCAGTAATAGGCGAACGGGCGCAATGCCTGCACCTCGTTGCGGTTGAAGTAACGCATCAGTACCCAGGTGCTGGCGTAGGCGAACCCGCCGGCTACCAGCCCGGCGAGGAACACCAGCCCGATGTCCATATGGGCGCGTGCCGCGAACAGCTTCGGCACCTCCAGCAGGCCCGCGGCCCCAATGATCGGTGTGGCCATCAGGAACGAGAAGCGCGCGGATCCGCCGTAGTCCAGGCCATTGGCGAGCCCCGCCACCAGGGTGACTCCGGAACGCGACATTCCCGGGATCAGCGCCAGGGACTGGGCGCAGCCGATCAACAGTGCCTGGCCCCAGGACAGGTGGTCCAGCCGTTGGGTGGTCTCGCGGCGCTTGAGTCGGTCACCGGCCAACAGGACCAAGCCATTCAGCGCGAGAAATACCGCGACCACGGTGACGTTGGAGAACAACAGCCGGAGCTTCTTTTCCAGCGCAAGTCCCAACAGGCCCGCGGGGATCGTGGCTACCACCAGCAGCCAGAACAGCCGCGCCTCGGGGTTGGTGGCCCGGCCCCGGGCGTCCGCGAGCCCCGAGAACAGCCGCATCCAGTCGCGCCAGAAGAACAGGAACAAGGCGCCGGCGGTCCCCAGATGCAGCACTACAAGGAACGGCAGGAAGTCCGGGTTGTGCCGGTTCAGATTCCAGTGCAGGAGGGTGGTGAGCAGTACGCCATGTCCGAGGCTGCTGATGGGAAAGAGTTCGGTGACGCCCTGCATGACGGCGAAGAGCAGGATATGGGCGGAGTCGATCAAGGAGATTACCCTGGCAGTGAGGTGGATCGGAGCGCGCGGATCGGCACGCGGCGGCGGTGTGTCCGCGGCGCGCTTCGATGGTACTCTAAGCCGGCCGGGAGATGAACCGGTCCGGCCGCGGCCGGTGCGTTGCGCAACAGGGGGGTATGCATGAAGATCGCCGACCGAGCCCGGAATATCCTGCTGCAACCGCGCCAGGAGTGGCAGGTTATTGCGGAGGAACCCGCCACGATCCGGGGGTTGTACCGGGAATATATCGTTCCCCTGGCCGCCATTGGTCCGGTGGCATTGCTGATTCGCCTTGCCATGTTCGGCATCGACCTGCACGCGGGCGGGCGCTATCCGCTGCCGTCGGCTGTGGGTCAAGCGGTCCTGGCATTCGCGCTCAACATGGCGGCGGTATTCGTGGTCGCCCTGGTGGTGGATGTCCTTGCGCCCACCTTCGGCGGCCGCAAAGATCCCATTCAGGCGCTGAAGGTGGCTGCCTACGTCAGCACCCCGGGCTGGTTGGCCAGCGTGTTCGTATTGGTGCCGGTGCTGACGGTGCTCGCCCTCGCCGCCGGCCTGTACGGCTTGTACCTGCTGTACCTAGGACTGCCGGTGGTGATGGGGGCGCCCCGCGAGCGGGCGTTGGGCTATACCGTGGTGGTGGTGATGGCGGTGGTGGTGGTTTACTTATTGATTGGGCTGCTCGCTGGCGCGTTCGTGTCATTGCCCACGGGGCCCGTGGCGCACTGACGGGGAGCGCCCATCCGGGCGTGCTGGGACCGTCAGGGCAGCTGGATGCCCAGCCGCTGCAGCGCGGCGTCCATCTGGCGCGCCCAGCCCCGGTTGGCGCTGGGACTGGCCGGGCTGGGGTGGGGGACCGCACCGATCCGGATGTCCGCATCCGCCAAGGCGGCGCGGATCCGGCCCTCCGCGAAGCGGCCGATCCCCAGGACGTGGCGCGGCCGCAGGCAACGCACGGTTGCCACCAGCGCGGCGTCGCAGGCCGCGAACAGCCGTTCGCGCTCCGCGGCCGACAACTTGTCCGGGGTGCGGTTGCGACCGGTGTCTTCCATGAAGCACAGCGGGCAGTAGTTGATTACCAGGAATCGCGCGAAGAACCGGCGTGGTGTATCGAAGGTGTCACGCGCCCAACCCCACAGGCGCCGCCCGCTCACCTCGCCGCGCGGACAGGCAAAGCCGGTCACCGGGCGCTTGGGGTGCGATTTGCGCGGCTGGGTCACCGGGGCCTCGATGCCGAGCCATCCGCGCACCAGTTCCACGTCCCCGAACGGGACACCGGTCTGGGCCATGCCCCAGGGTCCCGGATTCATCCCGACCAGCACCACCTCACGGCTCCCGCTGCCGTAGCGGCGCAGGTACTCCTGGTGCGGACGCCAAGCGTATTCCAGCGGATTGTATACGTGGGTCACCGGTGCCGCGAACCGCAGTTTCGCCACTTCGGTGCCTAGCCGGCGTGCAACGATGACCAGATCCAATCGTGCGCCTCTGCGTTGGGGTGGTGGTGGCCGCCGTATCCCGCCGGTGTCCGGCCGTGTCCCTGTGAAGTTCCCGCGGCAATTTCCACGATAGTGTACGGAGCCGCGGATCGGGGGGCAATCCGGTGGCCTGCCGTGGGCACGGGTTGAGACCCGCGCCGGGGTGGCGTTACGATGGTAGGATCAGGTCGGGCCGCGGTTGCGGCAGCGTGGACCGGTGGCCCGTGGCGGCCGGGAGGCAGGACCATGGGTATGGAGAACGTGCGAGTCGACCGTGATCGCGCGGTGCTGCTCCTGGTGGAGGTCCAGCCCGATCTCATGCCCGGCGGTGCGCTGGCGGCGACGGAAGGGGACCGGATCGTGGCGCCGATCAGTGCCCTGATCGGTATCGCGCCGTGCCCCTATGCGCCGCAAAGGATCGGAGTCGGGTTTGATCTGCCGTGCGTCGCGTTCGCACGTGCTACTTGGACAGGCTCCGGCCCGAATTTTCCGCCGACGTTCCTCGACGACGGCGCGTCAGCGGCCGCGACGGGAGCGCGTCGAGGAACGTCGGCGGGACCGGCATCCGCGCCCGCGGGGATCGCTAACCGGGTGCCCATGGCCCACAATGCGGGGGAGGCCGGGCGCTACGCCACGGCTGCCGCGGGAATGCCATGACCGAGGACGATGAGAAGACCCCCTACGCCCAGCTCGGCCCGGACCAGATCCTGGATGCGGTGGAGGGGGCTGGCTATCCCTGTGACGGACACCTCCTCGCCCTCAACAGCTACGAAAACCGGGTCTACCAGGTGGGTCTCGACGGCGCGGTGCCGGTGGTGGTGAAGTTCTACCGCCCCGGCCGCTGGAGCGACGATGCGATCCTGGAGGAACACCGCTTTACGCTGGAGCTGGCGGAGTTGGAGATCCCGGTAGTCGCTCCCATCGTGGATCCGGAGGGCGTTACGCTGCACCGTCACGGGCCGTTCCGCTTTGCCCTCTATCCGCGGCGCGGGGGCCGGGCCCCGGACTTGGAAGACCCGGGGCAGCTGGAGCAGCTCGGCCGCTTCGTGGCCCGGATCCACGGCCTTGGGGCCGTGCAACCCTATCGCCACCGGCCGTCGGTGGACGTGGAGAACTTCGGCGTCGAGTCCTACCAATACCTGTTGGAGAGTGGATTTATCCCGCACGACCTGGAGTTGGCCTACCGCAGCCTCGCGGAGGACCTGATCGTCCGGATCCGGGCCTGCTATGCGCGCGCCGGCGCGGTGGCGCGGATCCGCCTGCATGGCGATTGCCACCCGGGCAATATCCTGTGGACCGATGATGGCCCCCATATCGTGGATTTCGACGACGCGCGTACCGGACCCGCGGTGCAGGACCTGTGGATGTTCCTGTCCGGGGATCGCGCGTTCATGACCGCGCGGCTCGCGGACCTGATGGAGGGCTACACCGAATTTCATTCGTTTGATCCCAGGGAACTCCACCTGATCGAGGCCCTGCGCACCCTGCGGATGCTCCACTATGCGGCCTGGATTGGACGGCGCTGGGACGATCCGGCGTTTCCCCGCGCGTTCCCGTGGTTCGCCGGTGGCCGCTACTGGGAAGAGCACATCCTGTCCCTGCGTGAGCAGGCCGCGCTCATGGACGAGCCACCGCCGGTCTGGTCGTGACGGCGCCGGATCCGCTGCCCGGGGATCCCTCGTACCACCGCGCCTGGGAATGGCTTGCGGCCACAGATCACGGCGTGCGACTTGGACTGGCAAGTAAGCAGCCGCGCCGGTCCCGCCCGGGGAACGCTGTTTCCACGCCGCCACCGCCGTGATCCGGAGTTCCGCGCTTCTTTATCTGGCCTGCTGACTGCTACTGAGCGTGGCGGCCGTGGTCGGCGATCCGGACTATACTTTGGGCGCGACTGGCGTTCGCGGAAGGGCCGTGGCATGGACAAACCGACGTTGCTGGTGACGGTGTTCGTGGACTACATCTGTCCGTTCTGCTATGTAGGCGTGACCCGTCTGGACGCCCTGCGCGAGACCTACGACCTGCGGGTGAACTGGTGTCTTCTGGAGGTGCACCCGGAGAACTCCCCGGCTACCATACCGGCAGAGGCCTTGCCCTATGAGCCGGAACTCCTGAAACGCAAGATGACGCGCCTCGCGCGCATGGCCGCGGAGGAGGGCCTGCGGTTTGCGGACCTGACCGTGTCCACCAACTCCCACCGGGCCCTGCTCCTGTCGGAGGCGGCGAAGGAGGATGACCGTGCGGTCTTCTACCGGTTACATCGACGGCTCTATGAGGCCTATTTCGCAGAGGGCCGCAATATCGGGGCCGAGGAGGAATTGCGGGAGTTGGCGGCGTCCTGCGAAGTCGGGGCGGATACGGTGCGGCGCGCCTGGACCGACCCGCGCTACGAGGAACGGCTGCAACGCAACCGTCGGCTGGCATTGCAGCTCGGCATCGTGAACACACCGACCTACCTGTTCGGGGATCGGATCGTGGCGGGCGCAGTGTCCAAGGAGCGTCTTGTCGGCGCCGCCCAAGAGGTTGCCGCGGCCGCCTGTTGATGGGGCAAGGTTTCAGGACTCGCCGGGTCGGAGCGGGCCCGCCGCGGTGCCGGGTTCGCCGCCCAGGGCCCGCTTTGCTGCGGCCGGCAGGCGCCGGATGGCATGTTCGCGGCGCGCCGCCATCGCGCGGGATGCGCTGCGCTCCTGGTAGATCAGATGCACCGGACGCCGCGCCCGAGTGTATCGGGCGCCGAGTGCGCCGTGGTTGTGTTCCGCCACCCGTCGCGTCACATCCGTAGTAATACCCGTGTATAGGGTACCGTCCCGGCACTGCACGATATAGACGTACCAGGGGGCCGGCTGCCCGGTCATGCCAAGCCTGGACGGGCAGCCCGTGGGTTAGCGGTGGCGCAGCCGCCGCTCCGGTACCCGGCGTATCGCGGCGCGGGTTTGGGCTTGAGGTGATGCTGAACGGCGCGTACCCTTCCGCCATGATCTTCGTTACCGACGACCTGCAGTTGGACGAGCGCGAGATCAGGGCGCGGTTTATCCGCGCCTCGGGTCCCGGGGGGCAGAACGTCAACAAGGTCGCCACCGCCGTCCAACTGCGTTTCGACGTGGCCCGCTCGGCCTCCCTGCCGGATCCGGTGCGGGAACGCCTCATCCGCCTTGCGGGCAAACGCATCAATAACGATGGAATCCTGGTGATCGATGCGCGGCGGTTCCGGACCCAGGAGCGCAACCGCCGGGACGCCGTGGAGCGGCTGGTAAGCTGGATTCGCAGGGCCGCGGAGCGCCCGACACCACGTATCGCCACCCGGCAGAGTCTCGGGTCGAAGCGTCGCCAGTTGGACGAAAAGCGCCGGCGCGGTGTCGCTAAGCGGCTTCGCGCCGGCGTACCGCGGGACGAGTAGAGGTCTGGCCGGTATTTTCCAGCGGCGTCCCGGGAAGCACGTCCGGTCCATGCGCAGCGAGGGCGTACCGGTTACGCCGCCGGCGCTTGGCGCGTGGTGCGTTCGATTTGGGTGGCGCCGCGGCGCCCTCGCAAGGAACACCGGTGAGAAACGCGGGCTAGGCATCCAGGTCCGGGATCAGTTTGCTCTGCAGTTTGGCGATCAGATCCTTCAGTAGCAGCTTGCGCTTCTTCAGGCGGCGCATCTGTAGCTGATCCACCAGCGGATCGCCCGAAAGACGGGCGATGGCGTCGTCCAGGTCACGGTGTTCTGTCTGCAATTCGCTCAGCTTGCGTCGCAGGTCTTCGTTCTCGTCATCGAGCATGGAGGGAATCCGACTGGGATCTGTTCAGAATACCATAACCACCCTGTTTGCCGCGCCCTTCGGCGTGGCGGGCCAGCCCGGGAGTTCAGTATGGAAAAACGCGTCATTGACCTGGAGATCCGTGTGACTCACCAGGAGGCGGTTCTGGAGACTTTGAACCGGGTCGTGGTGGAGCAGCAGCAGGCGATCGACCAGCTGCGGGCGCAACACGGTCGGCTCATGGAGCTGGTGCGGGAATTGGCGCCGTCTCCAGTGACCCCTGCATCGGAGGAGCCGCCGCCACCTCATTACTGAGGGCGTACGGGTGCGACTCAAGGCCTCCTGGCCTGGATCACGATCTCGTGCTGTTCCAGGCCGCCCTGGCCCGCGTAGGCCTCCTTCGGCAGCGGGTTGCGGTGCGCGGCCTGGAAGTCGTCGCTGCGGATCCAGGCCTCGAACGCCGCGTGGTCTTCCCACACAGTGCGTACTACATAGGGCGTGTCCGGGCTCACCGGGCGGAGAATCTCCATGCTCAGGAATCCCACCTGCTTTTCCACCTGTCCAGCGCGATTGCGAAACCGCTCTTCGAACCGTTCCCACCATTCCTTGGCCACCGGCACACGATTGGTTACCACGAACATCGGCAGTCTCCGGAATCATTGGAGCGGTCCCCGGCCCGGGACCGCATGCGTTTCCACACTACCATGAACCCGCGCCCTGCGAGGCGGGGCTAGTGGTTTGAATTCGGCGCCGCGTGGGGGCAGACTTCCCAGTCCTGGAATCCGCCCTGGCCACTTTCCCACATGACCCATCCCCGCGAGCGACCCAAAACCGAACTGGAGCGGCACTACCGGGCATTGTCTCTAGAAGAACGTATGCGGCTCGCGTTGTGCGAAGATCTTCCCGATGGCTACCGGGAGTTGATCCTGCGCAAGGAGCAGTGGATGCACGTGCGGGTTTATTTCGCGCGCCGCGTGGATCTGCGTCCGCAGGAGGTAGAGGCCCTGCTGGGGGATGCAGACCATGTAATCCGCCTGTGCATTGCCAAGCGTCACGACCTCACTTCCGCGCAGGTCGCGTGCTGTGTGGAGGACGTGGATCCGAACGTCCGCTATTTCATCGCGCGCAATCCACTCCTGACCGACGCCCAACGCCAGCGTCTGATGGTAGACGGGGATCCAATGGTGCGCCGCGCGGCCGCCAAGGGACCGCGGGCCATGGAGGTACGCCAGCGCCCCGGGCAGGCCCGTCTGGTCCGCTGAGCGCGACGGGCGGTGGCCACCGGCGCTGCGCCGACGCTCCGTTAATACAGCAGATACTTCATCCCCACCGCAAACAGCACTGCCAGGGTGGCGCGCAGGAAGGTTTCATGGCGGATCCGGAAGTGGAGGCGGTTGCCCAGTAGCAGGCCTGCCAGTACTGCCGGGGCGAGTACCATGAATGCCTCGACCTGCGGGAGGTACATCAGTCCGAAGGCCGCATACACGAAGCCGCGGGCCCCGTTGTCGACCAATGCGATGGCCTGAAACGTGGCGCGGAAGGCCCGCTTGTCCAAGTGACGCATCTGCAGGTAGGCCACAATGGGGGGGCCACCGCCGCCGTAAAGGCTTCCGATCACGCCACCGAGCAACCCGAGGGGCAGGGCCCAGGCCGGGCCAATCCGCGGCAGTCGTTCCGGTTTGATCAGCACCGCGTAGAGGACATACGCGATGATGAACAGTCCCAGGAACAGGGTGAGCTGCTGGGCGGCGCTGTCGCGTAGCACCTGGGCGCCGGCCAGGACTCCGAGCAGACTTCCCGGAAGCAGCCAGCCGAGCTCTCGGGGTCGCATCTGACGCAGGTCGTAGGCGCCCAGCGCCAGCGCGCCTAACAGGTCCAGCAGCAGAACTACCGGGACCACTGCCTTGATCGGGAACAGCAGGGTGAGCAGCGATACCGAGATCAGACCGGATCCGAAGCCGATGGTTGCACGCACGTAGAAGGCGGCGAACACCACCAGGAGCGCGGCCGCAAAGCTGAGGGGATGGCCGAGGAGAAACGCGGCGTCGAGCGCCGGATGCGTTGACATAGATGGGCCTGACCCGCGGTGGTGGATCCTGGCCGGGTCCGTGCAGCGACGTCTAGGCCGCGGCGGACATGACGCAATTACACCGCGGGCGCAAACGGACGGCGAACACCCGGCGCCGGGAACCGGAACCGCGCACAGCCTATCAGAACCGGGGCACGGTGCAAGGGTATTGCGCCGGAGTCACAGGGGGCGAGTCTATCCCCGGGTCAAGGGCTTCGGGGCGCCGGTCCCAGCGATACTTCCGCCAGCTCGTCGGGGCGTATCCAGTGGGCGAAGGCCTGTTGGACCTGGGTAGCAGTGAGCTTCATGTAGTGCTGAGCGGCGCGGGTAGGTTCGTCCAACGGCAGGCCCTCAACCGCGCGGCCGAGCAGGCCCCCAGCAATCCGGCCGACGCTGGCCTCCGCGAGCGGAATCTCACGCAGCGCCAGGGCCTTCGCCTGGTGCAGTTCGGCCGGGCTCACGGGTGTCGTCTGCATGCTGCTCAGATCCCGCACGATGATCGCGCGCGCGCGGGCGACATTGGGTGGATCGCACCCGTAGTTGACCATGTATATCCCGCGGGTCCGCCCCACTTGGAAGCCCGACGACACGTAATAGACCAAGCCGCGATCCTGACGCAGGTCGCGATACAGGCGGGTGGCATAGAAGCCGCCGTCCAGTACGTGGTTGCCCAATTGCAGCGCGTAGTAATCGGGGTTGGACCGGGTCAGGCCCAGGGTCTCCGCCAGGGTTACTTGGTCCTGCACGCGGCTCTGGTCGGGCACGCGGGTGATGGAAGGTCCGCTGGGCGGGACCGGTGGCAGCCAAGTGTTGGGCTTGGGCCCCGATGCCTTCCAGTCGCCGAAGTATTTCATGATCACCGAGCGGGCTTGTCGCGGGCTCACGTCGCCGATGACCACGATCGTGGTCAGGTCCGGCCGGAACGTCGCCCGGTAGTAGTTCGCCACATCTTTCAGGGTCAAGGCGTCGATGGTGGCGGGAGTGGCCTCGCGCTGGGTGGGGTCGCGGGCCGGGAACAGGGCGCGGCCCAGGGCCCGCCCGGCCAGGTAATCGGGGCTGCGCAGGTTGCCGGCGGTCGTCGCGGCTTGTTGCCGGCGGATGATGCCGAAGGCGTGGGCCGGCAGCGCCGGGTCCAGCAGATTGTCCGCGAGGAGCTGTACGCCGCGGTCGAAATCACCGGCCAGTACCGCCAGGGAAAAATCCGAGCCTGCGGACTCGCTGGCGCCGATCGCGTCCAGGGCCTTCTGGAATGCAAGGCGGTCGAGGTGCGTACTGCCATAGGAGAACAGGTCTCCGAGGATACCGGCGACGCCGTCTTGTCCCTTGGGTGTCTCGAGATCCGAATTGGTACGCACGCGTCCATAGACGCTGACGGTGCGGGTGACGGTCTCCTGCTGCACGATCAGACGCAGGCCGTTGGGCAGCAGTGTGGTGACCGGATGAACCGTAGAAACCGGTACCGTGAGACGCCCCATGGCCTGACGCGCCCATTCGGGCAGCGCGGCCGCCCGGGTCTCGCGCGGGGTAAAGGATTCCTTGCCGCCGAAACCCTTGGAGGCGGCCGGCTTGCCCGAGGACTCGGGTGTGAGGATAGCGGTTACGGTGTGGTTCAGGTCCAGGTAACGGCGCGCAACACGCGCCACGTCCTGAGGCGTGACACGCCGGATGGCCTCAACGTCGTCCTGCGGCGCGCGGCGTCCTTCCACGGCCAACGCCTGGGACCAGGCATTGGCCAGGTCCGATACCGAGTTTCCCCAGAATGCGGCCGACACCTCTTCACGGCGCTTCGCCGCCTCCACCAACTCCGGCGGTACGCCGTGGCTTGCCACCTGCTCCAGTGTCCGGCGCAACTGTTTCATCAGGGCGCTGGCATCGGCGCCCCGGGGGAAGGCCGCCACCGCTAGACTCATCCCGGCGCCTGGCCAGGCATCGGCCGTGAAGCCGGCCATCAGGGCCTTGCCCGCCGGCACCAGGGCATACAGGCTGCCACGGGGGCTGTTGAGGACGTCCGCCAGGATCTGGGCGGCGGCATAGTCCGGGCTGTCGGTCCCCGGCATGCGAAAGCCGATCACGTCCATCCCGTATGCTTGGTCGGTGCGCAGGTGCAGTGTCCCCGACCGGATCGGCATGAGACGGATCGCCGGCCGGTGGGGCAGGGCACGTCGGGGTATGGACCCGAACAGCCGGCGTACCGCCTCGATCGCATGCTGGGGTTGCACGTCCCCGGCAATTACCAGGATCGCGTTGTTGGGCGCGTACCAAGCGCGATGAAATTTTCGCAGCATCGCGCCGGTGGTGCGTTGGAAGGAGGCGCGGGTGCCCAGCGCATCGTGGGCGTAGGGCGTGCCGCGGAAGAGGGTTGCCAGCATGTGGGTGTAGAGGCGGTACTCGGGGCTGGAGAGATCCTGCGCGACCTCCTGTTCGATGGCGTCCCGTTCCTGACGCCACAAGGCCTCGGTGTCCAATACGCCGCGCATGCGGACCGCCTCGATATGCAGGACCACGTCCAGGTCCTGCGCGGGCACGGTGAACGTGTATTGGGTGACGGTCTGTTGGGTGTCGGCATCGAAATCGCCCCCCATGCCGGCGCCGATATAGGCGAGCTGGTCCGCGGACAGCCCCGGGCTGCCCCGGAACATCATGTGTTCCTGTGCGTGCGCCATGCCCGGGAAGCCGGCCGGTGCCTCATTGGACCCGGCCAGATAATTCAACTGCGTGGTGACTACCGGCGCCAGCGGGTCGGGCACAACCACTACTTGCAGTCCATTGCGGAGCGTGGCGCGGACGGCCCCGTCCGGATGTTTGGTGGCCGCTCCGGCGGCGCGGCCCGCTGCGAGGGCTACGCAAAGCAGGCCGAATACGAGGTATCCGGTCAGCGGGCGCGCCGTACGCCGCCCCTGCCTGCCAGAGCCAGATTGGCCGCAGTGGTAGAAGTGGCCAGGCGATTTCGGGATTAGTCCGCCTCTCGCAACGGTGTTCGCCGCACCCGCCCCGTAGCGCCAGCGCGATGGGGCGCACGGAGTACGCCTGGGCCTGGCGAGTGCATCGGTGGCTACCGCAGGAGACTGGGCAGGGATGGAGGCTAGGGGGTGTTTCACATAGGTTCTCAAGTCGTCGTGCGTCCTTCTACGACCTTGGATGGTAGCCTGGAGTTCCTGGTCTTGGCCACGTTTTCCTTTGTTTCGACGGGGACGTGGTGCGAAGATGAAGCGTTGTTTACGGATTCGTGCAGGGGACAGTCCTCGTCTCGCGTCGGCGCCGTGGGCATCTTGCGTGAATGCGGGCCGGACGTGTGGACCCGTGCCGTTTCGTTAGAGCCACTGGGCGGGGAGCAAACGCGGTCTGCTGCGTCCGGACGAGACGTCCGTGGACTAGATATGGCTGATTATGATATCGGAGCTGGAAAGCGCGGTTTCGGTCGTCGGTCGAATCTATAAAAACCGTCGCCCGCGGGCAAATACCCGCGGGCGACGTATATGGCCGCGCCATGCAGTTGCGTGGCGTTGCTTACGGTATCAGCCCCCGTGGAGTTTCTTCAGAGTCGCGCTGTTCAACTGCCCAGTGGCCTTCAGTCCGTGCTTGGCCTGAAACTCCTTCAGTGCCGCACGGGTCTTCTTGCCCATGATGCCATCGGCCTTCATCTTGTAGCCGTCCTTGTTGAGGGCTTCCTGTGCTTCCTTTACCCGCGCATTGACCATCGGGTGCTTGTGCATCGCCTTATGGGCGTGAACGTGGGAAGCCTTGTGATGTACCGCCGTCGGCGTGTGTTTGACTGCTGGTGCTTCCGCCGCGGCGCTTGGGTTCGCCGGTGCGCCAGTGGTCGTGTCGGCGGCCATCGCCGGAAGTACGGTCGCCAAACCGAACAATGCCGCGGCACCAACTATGGCAACCTGACGAGTAAACCTTTTCATCTGTGTGCTCCTCGCTTGCGTACGGGGTGCGTACGCGTGGATACGTTGTAGTGTAAAGCATTACGGCAGACGTGCGGGCCGGGTGACCAGCGATCCCTTCGCGGTTCCAGGCCCACAGTGGTTGCGCGCAGCCACTATATACGACTTTCGTTGGGCCAAGGCAACGGCGGGCAACGGCGGAATGGCCTACCAGGAAGTGCGCGGTGCCATCTGCCCGGCTTGGCCTGGGGCCGGACCGGCCGACCCCGGGTCAAGCCGCCTAGTTTGGGTCCGGCGGGGAGTCGGACAGCCGGAACATGGCGCGTAGGGTGTCGTGGCCGGCGTAGTGATGGACCAGGGCCAGTCCCAAGTGGCCAAACCAGTACACCCATACAAAGGTTGCGACGAAGGAGTGCACTTCCATCAGGTCGTGGGTCAGCGGCCCCGGATCGCCATGTTCCGGCAGCAGGACGAACAGGGCCCCGCCGGTGAGCGCCATCCCAGTGACCGCCAGGAACCCAAGCCCGTGGACGAGTCCCGCCAAGCCCCCGTCCGGCCCCCCGGGCGGGAGACGGCGACGCAGGAGGTCACGGAGCTCCGCGGCGACCTGCCCCCGCCCTGTCCGGGTCCAGGGGAAGAGGTGGCGCAGCCCCCCGGCGTCCCGGGCGCGCAGGCTCCAGGCCCAGTGGATCAGGACGATCGTCAGCGCCATCAGCCCGATGTACTCGTGGGCCTCGAACAATCCCGCCGGCAGGCCAGTGGCGGTATGCCCTTTATGGGGCGCCTCCATGCCGAGGCTCAGAAGGAGCTGCAACGTGACCGTGATCGCGAGGCCAAAATGCAGCAGGCGGGTGGATCGGGCCCAACGCGAGGGGGGCATCGATATGATTCTCCAGGAGCGCCGCCAGCGGGCGGGGTGGTGGTATGCGGGCGTCGGGCGCGACCGGCGTCGCCCTCTGGCACTCCCGCCTCGGGAAGTTGCCCCTGTATATCACAGTCGTGCGCGCGGTATCGACCCGCTGTGGCGGATCCGGGCCGGCGTACCCCTCCGAGGTCTGAGGTAACCAACTGTCGTGGCGCGGCTTAGGGGAGTAGGATGACCTCAAGGACCGGTCCCCGGGCTACCGCGGGTGGCCGGTCGTGAATTTCGACGCAACTCTTGGGGGAGAATACGGTCCAATTTCAGGATTGGGTGAAAACAACCGGAAAAACCGGAACCCATCCATAATTCCGGGAGTTGACTTTTACGCGAAAGTTCCGCAATACCTGATGGTGACGCCCATGGCGCGGCCTAAGCCCGCAGCAGAGGGGCGCCCCTGGAATGGCGAACGCGGGAGCGCAGGGGCATGGCGTGGTAGCGCCCAGTAGGGATCCAACTATGCCGGTTGAATTGCCAATGCAGGAAAAAGTCATAGCGCCGATGTCTTTCCGCAGGTTGCTCCGGGTTGCGATGGCATGGTTTCTCACCGCATCCCAGGCGGGTCTCCCGGCGGGCGCCGGCGACGTCGCGGACCGGACTCAGGATGACCGTCTGCGCAGACTCGCGGTCCATGTCCAGTGTTCGACCGAGCAGGAACGTGCCGCGCTGGCGCGCGAGCTCCATGATGAGCTCGGCAGCGTGTTGACCGCCCTCAGCCTCGATTGCACACAAGCCCTGGGGGCGCTGCCCGCGTCCGAATCCACGGTGCGCGAGCGACTGGTGGAAATGAACGGCCTGATCGATCAGGCCATGGACAGCATGACACGTCTGGTCAGCGGCCTGCGTCCCCAAGCCCTGGATGATATCGGGTTGGTGGCGGCGATCGAGTGCGGCGCACGGGAGTTTCAGCAGCGCACCGGTGTTGCCTGCCAAGTGGAGGTTCCCGAGGACGACATCGTCTTGGATACGCCGCGGATCACCGCCTTGTTCCGTGTCGTCCAGGAGTCCCTTACCAACGTGGCGCGCCACGCGCAGGCGTCCCATGTCGAGCTCAGCCTGCGGCACACACATCACCGGGTGTTGTTGGAGATCAGGGACGACGGGTGTGGGATCAGCCCGGAGGCCATTGCCGGTCCGACTTCCTTCGGCATACTTGGGATGCGTGAGCGGATTGAGTTGTTGGACGGAACTTTCCAAATTCATGGCACGCCGGGTCGTGGTACGCGGGTGCGGGTGACCATCCCGACGGTGTGATTTCTGCGCAGAGGATGCAGCGATATGACCAGGGCATTGATTGTCGATGATCATCCGGTAGTACGTCAGGGATTGCGGCAGATCCTAGAGGGTGCGGAGAGCCGGATGGACGTCGTAGAGGCGGGCGATGCTGAGGCCTGCCTGAGCCTGATCGCAGATGCGGATCCGGACGTCGTGATACTCGACGTTTCCTTGCCAGGCAGGAGCGGCGTGGAACTGCTCAAAGAGATCCGCAGGGATTGGCCCAAGCTGCCGGTGTTGATTTTGACCATGTATCCCGAAGAACAGTACGCGGTCCGCGTTTTGAAAGCCGGGGCATCCGGGTATCTCAACAAGCGCAGCGCGGCGGGTGAGTTGGTGGATGCGGTGCGCAAGGTTATCTCCGGCGGCCGATATCTTGGGCCTACGGTCGCGGAGCACCTCGCTACGGCCATGGCGCGCCCGGACAAGCCGGCACACGAGATGCTCTCGGATCGGGAGTTTCAGATCCTGCGGATGATCGCGGGTGGTTCCCGGGTCTCGGATATCGCGTCGAAGTTGTCGCTGAGCGTGAATACCGTGAGTACCTACCGGGTTCGGGTGCTGAAGAAGCTCAACTTGCGTCACAACGGCGAGCTGATGCAGTATGCGGTTCAGCACGGCCTCGCCGGCGCTGAGTAGGACTGCTCCGAGTTAGCCCCTGCTGCCCGTCCTTCCTTCTGAGTGACGTCAAACCCGTTTATACTGCGGCGGCCGACAGGCAGACCATTCCAAATATCCTAGGGGAGGACCGATTCCGATGAGACGAACCGACGCACGCGGCCTGACCATGTTGGTGTTGGGTTCCACGCTCGCCTTGGGCGGCTGCGCAAGCACCCTGTCGATCCCAGACCTGCGCAGGATCACGATCAGTTCGGAGCCGTCGGGAGCCACGATACTGGCCAACGGCGAGGAAATCGGCGTGACGCCTCTGGCCATCGTCCCCGACAAGGTTTTTCCGCCGGGGGTGGACTGGCAGAATCTGGAATACCGTGCCATGGGTGTGCTGACGGTGCGCAAGGTGGGCTGCAAACCTTATAGTGTACACGTCAACGACGCGGTCTTGTCCAAGAATGTCGCGGTGCATCTGGATTGCAGCCCGGTCGCCCAGAACCAAACGCCGGTACCGGCCGCACCGGCAGTCGTAGCGGTGCCAGCGGCTCCGGGTCAGTCGTCACCCGCCGCCGAGAATACCGTTCCTGCGGAATCGGTGGCCGATCGCTTGCGGCGCGTGGATGCACTCTACAGGCAGGGGTTGATTACCAAGAAGGAATACCAGGCGGTCCGCCAGCGTATCCTCAATCAGTTGTAGCACGACGGCGCGGCGTATCCGCTCAGTCGGCACTGCGCACGGGCGTTGCCTGGGCCGTGGCGAGTATGCGGTCGGCGATTGCGCGGTAGCGCCCGTCGAAGTGATGCCCGCCGGGCATCTCGACGATACCGTAGCGGGCGGGGTCGAGCTTCCGGCAGAGGCTGTCACGTTCCGCCACGCCATAGAAGCACAGTACCCGTGGTCCGTGTAGCTTCTCGACCTGAGGCAACACCGCATAGTGTGCCGTGTCGGAACCGTTGTGCAGCCAGTCCGTGAGATGAAATTCGAAATCCACGGTGGGGGACGGCCCCAGCAAAGCGACCACCGTGATACGGCGCAGTAACTCCGGCGGCAAGCGGTCGGTCATGAAGGGCAATACATCCGCGCCGCGGGAATAGCCGATCAGAATCACCTTTTGACGATGCCAGCGGGTCAGATAGTGGTTCAGGATGCGCGCCAGGTCGAGCGCCGCGCCGTCTGGTGTACGCCGGTTCCAGAAATACTGAAGTGAGTCCAGGCCCACCACCGGGATTCCCTCCGCGGCGAGTTGTTCCGCCAGCTGGCGGTCGATTCCGGCCCATCCCCCGTCTCCCGAAATGACCACGCCGAGCGTATCGCCGGTGTCCTTGGCCGCGGGGACCTCCACCAGAGGCAGACCCTTGAGGTCGGCGTCTGTGGCTGTGCGCGGGGCGACCGGGACCTGCGCCACGGACTGGAACGCCGCGTAGAACTGGGGTATCCAATGCCGTGGCACGGAGTAACCGTGTCCCACTTTCTGCAGCACGATCAACCGGGCGCCCGGGACCTTGGCAACGAAGGATTCGGTCGCCGCGGGGCTCGCCACTTTATCGATGGTGCCCTGCAGCACTGCCCATGGCGCCGCCAGAGCCCGGCCCGGGATGAACCGGTATCCCTTGTGCTTCGACCCCGGTGTCGACCGCAGCCCGGCGCCCCGGCAGAAGGGCTTCGTCACTGGGAGTTCCGGGCCGAAGCCGAGGCTGAGCCCACCCCGGAAGGTGTTCGGCGGTGCTTGTGCGAGGGCCACGTAGACCAGGGTTGCTCCCGATGAGTAGCCGGCCAGCACCGGTTGTGTATAGTGGGCGCGCCCAGCGCGTTTCTGAAGATATTGGCTGAGGTTCTCGAGATCCGCCGCCGCGTAGGCGCACGGTCCCGCACCATGCTCCAGGGCGTGCAGGTAGTGCACCGTGTTGAATCCCGCCACCAGGGCATCTTGTGTCGCCAACGCGCGGGCCATGTCCACTACGCCGAGTTTCCAACCACCGTCGCCGGATGCGAAGAGCACGATGCGGCGTGGATGCGGCGCGGTCTGATAGAGTGTTACGGTCCCGAACGGGCCGAACTCCAGGCTTGACACCGCGATGGCGGGATGCCCCGCGGCCCGGCCTGCAGTTGAGACCGATGCAAGGACAAGCGCGAGCAGGACTGCGGTATAGGATTTCACATCGCGCCTCTCATATGCTCTTGAAAAGGATACGCCGGTATCCTCCCGCGATCAGGGCCGCGATGTCCACCAACAGGCCCGGGAGGGGTTTAAACACGGGGTACGCGATATAGACGCTGCGCCACTCCGGATTGAACTTGTCCTTGAAGCTGCGCAGCCCCTTATAGTTGTAGTAGCGGTTGCCGTACTCATAGGCGAGGCGGGCGACCCTCTCATCGGGGCGCGCATAGCGGGTTTGCCCGACGCCGCTGAGGGGCGCGATGCCCAGGTTGAAGTAGCCGTAGCCGCGATCCCGGGCGTAACCGATCAGGCTGCTGAACAGCAGGTCCATGGTTCCCGGTGGTGCGTCGGGAAGGTGGCGCATCAGGTCGACGGTGATCTCCTCGGGCGGCCCGTAGTTCGGTGCGAGGTTGGCGAAGGCAACCAGGCGCTCACCGCATCGTACTGCTGCCAGTGGGGTCCAGGACAGATAGTCGCGGCTGAAGTTGCCGATGGAGAAGTGCTTCTCCGCCGCTCCCCGGGTATTCAGCCACGCGTCGGAGATGCCCTTCAGTTCCTGCCAGGTCTCCTCGCTTTGAGGGTGTTCGAGCAGTTCGAAGGTGGCGCCGTCGCGCTGTGCGCGCTTCACGCTGTGACGCAGGTTCTCGCCGCGTTTTCCGGTCAACGTGAACGTCGACGTGGCCACGTAGGCCATCTCCCCGATCTTGAACAGGGAGAATCCGTTGTCGTGGTAGCGGTGCATATGCTGCTCGCCGACCTCATAGAACACCGGTGCCAGATCATGTCGGTCGGCGAAGATACGGAATTCCATGATCGCTTTGTCCATCGAATCCGCATCGCCGTTTGGATCACCGAGTGCTACCAGGCGATCGCGGATACGCCCGAATTGGATCAACGTGCGCTGATCGCTGGAGGGAAACAGATATTTGTCACCCATGAATATAAGATGGGCAAAGTTGTTCCCGCCGTGGCGCTCTAGAAACTCCCGAGCCCGTTGGAGGCCTTCGCGGTCTGGCAGCGCCAGGCGTGGGCCCGGCATCCGGAACAGCGTCCAGGCCATGAATGCCAGTGCTACCAATGCCGCGAACAAAACCGAGCGCAAAAACCTCGGGGCTTCGAGTCCAGGTGCAAAACGCAGCCACAAGGACTCGTGGAACAACTGGTCACCGTGGACCCATGCACCGAGCAGCGCGTAGCCGGTAATGGCGACCAAAAGAGCAGCCAACCAGTAGATGCTGTGCACGCTGAGCAATGGGTAGCTGGTACGGTAGAAATCGCGTCTGCGTATCCACAGCAACCCGGCGATCACGCCGAGCGCTACGGTCTCTTCGAAGTCGAATCCCTTTGCCAGGCTGAGCAGCGCGCCGCCGAGCAGCAGTACCATCGCAAGCCGGTACGCGCCCCGCACCTGATCGGCGATGCCGCGCGAGAGGGCGATCAGTAGTACCCCCATGCCCACCGACAAGAGATGGGAGGCCTCGATGGCGGGCAGCGGCACGTAGCGGTGCAGCACGGCGAGCCGGTCCTTAAGGGTGGGGAAGGCGGCCGATACCAGCAGGATAGTGCCGGCGCCGAAGGTCAGGTAGCCCATGACGCGCACCCCCAGCGCGGACAGCAGGGAGAGCGGCAGGCGGATAAGGCTGAGCAGTATATTCTCCTGCCAGGTGCGCGCGAGCCTGGCCAGCAGGGCATTGTCGCGAGTGACCAGCAGGCCCGCTCCCACATAGAGAGCGATGATCCAGGGCACCACGTAATACACCAGCCGGAACAGTAAAATCCCGGTCAGCACCGCTTCGCTCGGGAGTTGCAGGCTGCTCAGGGTCAGTAACAACGTGGCGTCAAAGACCCCCAGGCCCCCCGGGATCAGGCTGAATACGCCAAGGGTCGCCGCCAGACAGAATGGTACTACGAAGGCTAGGAGCTCAACCTGGGCGCCGCCTACCCACAGGCAACTCCAGGCCACGGTCATGGCCAGCAGCCAATCGACCGTGGAAATGGCGATGAGCTGCGCTTGGCGCGCCGGTCCCAGAGTCGGCGGCATGCGGAACAGGCGCTGGTGCAGGAAGCTGTTGCCCGTGAGCAGCAGATACAGGGGCAGAAAAGCGGCGATCAGCAGCAGGATCAGGTGGATCAGCCACTGCGGTGCCGGGATCGCCGCCACCGCGCTGCCTCCGAAGAGCAGGACCGGCCATACCAATACCGACAAGCCCACCGCCACCGACAGCAGCAGGGTCCCGGAATAGACCGCCGCGATTTTCGGTTCCACGCCTTCGCGCGACAGCAGCAGGAAGCGGATGCCCGATCCCGCGAGCCCGGAGACCCCCAGCAGGTTGTTAAAGGTGTTGGCGACCCATGTGTAGCGCAGCAGGCGGCGGAACGGGAGTGGGATCGCCATCCAATGGCACAGCCGCCAGTCGTAGAGGGTCATGGCCAGTACGCCGACGATGCCGAACAGTTGGAGCGCCAGCAGGGTCGAGAACGGCACCGCATGCACGCTGGCGCGCAGCGCGTGGATATTGATGGTACGCAGCTCCCGCCAGCTGAGGGTCACCATCAGCAGCAGAAAAACGGCAGGCAGGATGCGCCGTACCCATTGGAGGGTGCCGGGCACCGATTCGTGTCCGGGTTCTTCGCTCTTCTGCCCGGCCGGCGTGGATGACTGTGGGTTTTGCATGGGGATGCCGGCGGCTCAGAACCAGCGCTTGCGTTTGAAGATGACCAGCAGCAATACGGCGACCGTGATCAGCACCAGCCAGATCAGTGGATACCCGTAATACCAATTGAGTTCCGGCATCGCCCATGGACTTTTGGTATTGTTACCGAAATTCATGCCGTATACGCCCGTAATGAATGTCAGTGGTATGAAGATCGTGGCAATGATCGTCAGTACGCGCATGACGTCGTTGAGGCGATTGCTCACGGTGGAGAGGTATACGTCGATCATTCCGCTGGCCATGTCACGGTAGGTTTCGAGCAGGTCCATGATCTGGATAGTGTGGTCATAGCAGTCACGCAAGTACAGCTTGGTCTCAGTCCGTATCAGCGGATGGGAATCGCGCAGCAGCGTGTTCAGGACTTCGCGTTGCGGCCACAGCATCCGGCGCAGCAGTAGTAGCTCGTGCTTGATCCGATGGATGTCCCGCAGGGTGCTCTGGTCCGGCTTGAGCAGCAGTTCCTCCTCCACCCGCTCGAGTTTCTCCCCGAGTGCTTCCAACGACGGAAACCCATGGTCGATGGTAGTGTCCAACAGTGCGTACAGCAGGTAGTCCGCCGGGTGGGTACGCAGGGCGCTGGCGCCGCCCTGGAGCCGCTTGCGGACCGGTTCGAACGGATCTTCGGCCCCGCTGTTGAAGCTGAGGACGTAGTCACGTCCGAGGAACAGGCTGACCTGCTCGGTTACCACCACGCCTTCGCGCAGCATGGGTAGGTTCATCACGATGAACAGCTGGTGGTCATAGGCATCCAGTTTCGGGCGCTGTTCGGAGTTGAATACATCCTCGATGGCCAGTGGGTGCAGGTCGTAGGCGTCGCGCAATTGCTGCAGGGTGGTGGTGTCCGCCGGCCCTTGCACGTGGATCCAGGTAATCATGTCCTGCGGATGCTCGCGGATCCGTTGGTCCGCGGTTGTGAGGGATTCGTCGCTGAGCTCTGATGTGTTGTAGTGGACCACCCGTATCACGCACCGCGCGGTCGCGCTGGGGGTGTCTGGTCCCAAGGTTCCCGGAGGCGTGCCGGGGGGATGGTAGCGTTGGGTGAAATAGGGCATGGTCTGGTCCCGAAACATCCCGGTGCGCCCGGCCGTTGAGCGGTGCGTGCGGGTTGCGGCCCGCACTGCGCTACGCGTTACGCCCATGCTGGAAGGAACTGAAACGAAGATACTGGCTTCCTCGGCGGTGCGCAACACGCGCCGGGGCTGGTGTGGTGTGGCGCAGCGGGATGCTTGGGACCGGTGTTCTCCAGTAACGGACTGAGACCTGCGCCTCGGGGGGCGGTCGTGATCTGGGCCTTCGGTTTTTGCTTCCTGCTCCAAGGACCGCAGCATAAGAAAATTACGGCGAACCTATCTCAAGATCGCGAATCGGGTGTTCAGGCACGGCGCGGACCCCGCGAGGAGCGCGGTTTACACGCAGTATCATGAGCACCGCAGCCGGGTCTGCAACGCCGCATGCCACCCTGCTGGGAAGAGCGGTGGACTGGGGCACGGGTCGTGCAATCGCGCAATAGAGAATTGACCCACGTAAGATCCGCATAGTGTAGTCTGCGTGTTGGGTTTTCTGTTTGGGAAGGAGACGGCATGGAACCGGAATTCTGGCGCCAGCGTTGGCGTGATCAGCAGACCGGGTTTCACCTCGATCAGGTGAATCCTCAATTGGTGCGCTACGCGCCGGAACTCGCGTTGGCACCGGGCGCGACGGTGTTCGTGCCCCTGTGCGGCAAGAGCCTGGACGTGCAATGGTTCGCTCAGCAGGGCCATGCGGCACTGGGCGTGGAACTGAGCCCGCTGGCGGTGGAGACGTTCTTCGATGAGCGCGGGTTGCGCCCGGTGCGCCGGGTACAGGGCCGCTTCGAGCTGTGGGAACACCCGCCGATCCGCATCCTGTGCGGCGACTTCTTCGATCTGGAGCCCGGCGACCTGAACGGCGTATCGGCGTTCTACGACCGGGCGTCTCTGATCGCACTGCCGCCGGCGATGCGCGAGCGCTACGGCGCGCACCTTACCCGGTTATTGCCCGCGCCCGCCCGGGGGCTGTTGATCACGCTGGACTACAACCCCGCGGAACTCGACGGCCCGCCGTTTCCGGTCCGCGACGCCGAGGTGCACGCGCTGTACCGGGACCGGTTCACCGTGCGGCAACTGGATGCCCGGGACGCTCTTGCGGACAACCCGCGGTTCCGCGAGCGTGGCCTGAGCCGCATGGAAGAACGCGTCTACCTCCTGTCGGAGGACTGAGGCCGCCGCCGGCTGGCTCGCGGTTTGGGCCGCGGCGCGGCCCGGCGGCGGCCTTGCGGGGATCAATACTGCTTGAGTCCCTCCCTGATCCGTATATAATTGAGAATGATTATTATTTACGTTTAGGGGGCGTATGGGGATGGAAAATACCGGGGGGTGTGGCGCGCGGCGGGGGGCTGGGCCGCTGCTGGGGCTGTTGTGCCTGTGGGTCTGGGCGCTTCCGGCCCTGGGCGGGCAGGAGCCCGAGGCGATCCTCCATGCCCTGGATTATCTGGGCGTCGACTACGGCGCCACGGTGCGCGATGGCGCGGTGGTCGATCCATCGGAGTACGCCGAGCAGCAGGAGTTTGCCCAGCAGGTGGTGCGCCAGACCGCCTTGCTGCCCGAACGCCCGGCGCGTGCCGCCCTGGTGCGCGATGCCCAGGCCCTGCAGCGGTTGATCGCGGCCCGTGCCCCGGGCCGCGCGGTACAGGCCATGACGGTGCGGATGCGCGCGGCGCTCATCGAGCATTACGCAGTGGTGGTGGCCCCGCGGCGTACCCCGGACCCGGCGGCCGGCGCGGTGCTCTATCGCGCGAACTGCGCGGCTTGTCACGGGGCCGAAGGCCGTGGCGATGGGCCTGCCGCCGCCGGGTTGACGCCCCCGCCCACGAACTTTCATGATCCGCTCCGGCAGGACCAGCGCAGCGTCTATGGCCTCTATGGCACTATCGGCCTGGGCGTGACCGGCACCGCGATGACCGGCTTCGACCGTTTGACCGATGCGCAGCGCTGGGACCTGGCGTTCTACGTCAGTGATTTCCTTGCCAGCGACGCCGAGCGGGCGCGCGGCGCGGTCCTGTGGCAGGACCCGGCGACGCGGATGATCTCCGAACTGAAGGCCGTGACCCAACTCACGCCGACACAGGCCCGCCAGCACTACGGGGCCGATGGGAGCGCCCTGTTGAGTTATCTGCGCAACGCGCCCCAAGTGCTGGCCACGCGCGGCTCGCCCTTCGACCTTGCCGGTCAACGCCTGGCCGAGAGCGTGGCACGCTACCGGGCGGGGGATGCGCAGGGGGCCTACGACCGGGCGTTGTCCGCCTATCTGGACGGCTTCGAACTGGTGGAATCGGGGCTGCGGGCGGTGGATCCGGCCCTGGTCACCCGCATCGAGGGCCAGATGATGGCGTACCGCCATCTGCTGCAGTCCCGGGCGCCCTTGGAGCAGGTGGAGGCGCAGTATCGGCGTCTCACCGGCCTGCTTTCCGAGGCCCGCGCGCGCATGCAATCCACCGAGCTATCCCCGGCTATGGCCTTTGCGAGCGCCCTGATTATTCTGCTGCGGGAAGGCCTGGAGGCGATCCTGGTGCTGGCGGCGATCGCCGCCACCCTGATCCGCACCGAGCGCCGCGACGCGTTGCGTTACTTCCATCTGGGCTGGATCCTGGCCCTGGCGCTGGGCTTCGCCACTTGGGGGGTGTCGTCCTATGTGATCGGTATCAGCGGCGCGAGCCGCGAACTCACCGAAGGGGTGACCGCCCTGATCGCCGCCGCGGTGTTGCTGTACGTGGGCTTCTGGCTGCACGGCAAGACCCATGCCCAGCGCTGGCGCCAGTTTGTGGAGGAGCGCATCCACAGCGCGCTGCGGGGGCGCACCCTGTGGGCCCTGGGGTTCATCGCGTTCCTTGCGGTCTACCGGGAGGTGTTCGAGACGGTGCTGTTCTACGAAGCGCTGTGGTTGCAGGCCGGTCCTGGTACCGCCGGTCCGCTGTGGGCGGGCGTGGCGAGCGGCGCCGTGGCACTGGCGGTGCTCGGGTGGCTGATCTTCCGCTACAGCGTGCGTCTGCCGCTGCGCCTGTTCTTCAACGTCAACGCGGTGCTGCTCTACGTCCTGGCGGTGGTCTTCGTGGGCCATGGGATCGCCGCCTTGCAGGAGGCGGGCAAGCTGCCCGCGTATCCGGTGGCGTTCCCCAGGATCAGCGTGCTCGGGATCTATCCCACCGCCCAGACCCTGGCGGCCCAGGCGCTGCTGTTGGCGTTGGGGATCGGGGTGTTCCTCTACCAGCGCCGCGGCGCCGCCCGCGCACTGGGGGACAGCGGCGCCTGACCCGGGCTCCCCCGGCCGCCCATTCCCCCGTTGCGCGGATTCCGAACGCCCGCTCAGTCCGGGGTCCGTACCCGCCGCGCCAGGTACGCCAGGATCCCCGCCGCTACCAGGGTGAGCCCCCCGGAGACGGTGAACGCGGCGCCCATCCCGCGGTACTGCCAGAGCAGGCCGAACCACAGCGCGCCGGGCAGCGCCAGGATCCCCACGGTCATGTAATAGAGCCCGAACGCGCTGCCCTTGCTCTGCGGGTCCGCCTCATCGCCGATCAGCGCTCGCTCGGCGCCCTCGGTGGCGGCGGTGGCGCCGGCATAGGCCAGAAACAGCAGCAGCACCGCCGCCTGATGCGTGACCCACGGTACCGTGAACAGGATCAGCGCGCGGGCGCTCCAGCCGGTGACCAACACCGGGATCCGTCCCGCGCGGTCCGACCAGCGGCCTGCCGGCAGGGCCACCGCGGCGCGCACGCCATGGGCCAGGGACCACATCAGCGGGATCCAGAACAGCGTGACGCCGGCGTGGCTCAACCACAGGATCAGGAACGCATCGGGTACCGCTACCAGGGCCAGCGCCCCGGCGCCCACGACCAGGGCGCGCAGGCGCGGTTGCAGCTGCGCCCAGCGCAGTGCCGGTAGCGCGCGGCGCGGCGCCGGTTGATCCGCGCGCAGGCCGAAGGCCAGCAACAGCACCGCCAGGACGCCGGGGACCACTGAGGCCAGGAACACGTCGCGCATGCCGAGCCCCAGCGCCAGCAGCGCGCTCGCCAGCAACGGACCCAGCATCGCGCCGCCGTGGTCCATGGAGCGGTGCAGCCCGAAGGCCCGGCCACGCAGCGGGCCGGGGACCGATGCGGAGAGCAGGGCATCGCGGGGTGCGGTGCGAATCCCCTTGCCGACCCGGTCCCCCACGCGCAGCAACAGCGCCGCTTCCCAACTCGCCACCAGGCCCAACAGGGGGCGCAGCGCGTTGGAGATGGAATAACCCAGCACCGCGAGGCGCTTGTGTCCCACGCCCTGGTCCCCGAGCCGCCCCGACCACAACTTGAGCAGGCTGACCGCGGCCTCGGACAGACCCTCGATCAGGCCGATGGCGGCGGGCCCGGCGCCCAGGGTGACGGACAGGAACACCGGCAGCAGCGGCATGATCATGTCGCTGGCGACATCGTTCAGGAAGCTGACGGTACCGAGCAGCAGGACGGTGACGGGGAGTTTCATCGGTGATGCGGGTGCCCTGCAGGTTGGACGCGGTGCCCCGGAGCGCGCGAGTGTAGCGCGTGTGCGGCGTGGCGGCGACAGTGGCCGGTGCGCTTCAGCGCGGCAGCGGTCCGAGAATGGCGCCGTCCGCGCCGAGCGGTGGGTACTCGGCACCGCGCTGCCGGCAGTGTTCGGCGATCTCGGGGTAGCCCCATTCGAACAGGGTGCGGGCGTAGAGCCCCGGGTCCAGTCGTGGCGTGTCGTACAGACCCGCTGCGGCCCGTTGGCGCTGGGCCTCGAACAGGATCACGGCGGCCGCCACCGAAACGTTCAGCGACGGCACCATGCCGAGCATCGGGATCACGATGTGCGCGTCCGCGTGTTCCGCGCCCTCCGGACTCACGCCGTATTTCTCGGCGCCGAGCACGATCGCGGTGGGTGCCGTGTAGTCCACGGTGCGGAAGTCCCGCGCACGCCCCGAGAGGTGCGCGGCGAGCACCTGGACGCCCTGGGTGCGCAACACCGCGTAGGCATCCGCCAGGCTCGAATGGATCCGCAACCGCACCCACTTGCCGCTGCTGGCCGAAGTGGCGTCGTGGGCGGTGATGCCGCCGCCGGCATGAACACCGTGCGCCTCCCAGATCCCTACCGCGTCGCAGGTGCGCAGCACCGCCGAGAGGTTGTGGGGTTTATGCACCCGGTCCAGCAGCACCGTCAGGTCCGGCTGACGCCGGTCGAGCACGGCGCGCAGTCGTTCATAGCGTTCCGGTGTCATGACTGCGGGTCCTTGATGCGTGATTGGCCGGCCTGACGATAGGATCCGCGCGGATGCCCGTCAAGCCGGGTCCGTCATGGTGCCCGGACAGGGGCCGGGGTATGCTAATTCGTACATGGAGAACGCCGCCGACACGCCGGTCACCCCGGCACCGGAACCCGCGCTCCCCGAGGCCTGGCTGGCCGCGGTGACAGCGGGAATGACGGCGGATCAGGCACAACTGATCCGCCGCGCCCTGGCGCGCGCGGCGCCGGCCCACGGCGGCCAGGTGCGCGCCTCCGGCGAGCCCTACGTGCGCCATTCGATGGCGGTAGCGGAGATCCTCGCCGCGCTGCACATGGATCCGGATACCATCGCGGCGGCGATCCTGCACGACGTGCTGGAGGACACCCCTCTCACCGTGGAGACGCTGGAGCACGAGTTCGGGCCGTCCGTGGCACGTCTGGTGGACGGGGTCACCAAGATGGCGGTCATTCGGGAGGTCCACGGTATACGGGAGAAGGGCCGGCGCGAGCGCGATCAGGCCGAGAGCCTGCGCAAGATGCTGCTCGCCATGGCTGCGGATGTGCGGGTGGTCCTCATCAAGCTCGCCGACCGGTTGCACAACATGCGCACCCTGCAGCATCTGTCTGCGGAGCGCCAGCAGCGCATCGCGCGCGAGACCCTGGACATCTACGCACCGCTTGCCAACCGGCTCGGGATCTGGCAACTCAAGTGGGAATTGGAGGATCTGGCGTTTCGCTACCTGGAGCCGGATACCTACCGCGAGGTCGCGCGCCTGCTGGACGAGAGCCGCGCCGACCGCGAGCGCTATATCGAGCGCCAGGTAGAACGCATCGGCAAGGCGCTTGCGCGGGCCGGGGTTGCGGCGCAGGTCAGCGGACGACCGAAACACATCTACAGCATCTGGCGCAAGATGCAGCGCAAGCGCGTCGACTTCCAGCAGATCTTCGACGTGCGGGCGATCCGCGTCCTGGTGGACGAGGTGGCCGATTGCTACGCGGCCTTGGGGGTGGTGCACGGCCTGTGGCACCACATCTCCCGGGAATTCGACGACTACATCGCGAACCCCAAGGAGAACCAGTACCGTTCCCTGCACACCGCGGTGGTGGGCCCGGAAGGCAAGGTGCTGGAGGTTCAGATCCGCACCCACGAGATGCATCAGCAGTCCGAACTCGGCATCGCGGCGCATTGGACCTACAAGGAGGGGGTGGCGCCGGACGACGCCATGGCGCGGCGTATTGCCTGGCTGCGCCAGCTCTTCGAATGGAAGGAGGAAAATCCGGAGGCGGGGGATTTCATCGACCGCTTCAAGTCGGAGATCTTTGAGGACCGGGTCTATGTGCTGACACCTCAGGGCAAGGTCGTGTCGCTGGCGAACGGCGCCACGCCCCTGGATTTCGCCTATCACATCCACACCGACGTGGGCCACCGCTGCCGCGGGGCCAAAGTGAACGGGCGCATCGTGCCCCTGACCTACGAACTGAAGAGCGGTGAACAGGTGGAGGTCCTCACCACCCGCCAGGGCGGCCCGAGCCGCGATTGGCTCAACCCGCATCTGGGCTATCTCAAGACCTCGCGCGCGCTCGCCAAGGTGCGCCACTGGTTCAAACAGCAGGACCGCGACAAGAACATCACCGCGGGCCGGAGCCTGGTGGACCGGGAACTGCACCGCACCGGCCTGTCCGATGTCAGTCTGGAGAAACTCGCGCAGCAGTTCCGGTTCAGCGCGGCGGAGGACTTCCTGGCCGCGGTGGGAGGCGGCGATCTCAACACCGCGCAGATCGCCGCTGCCGCTCACGGCCTGCTCGCGCCTCCCGCGCCGCCGCTGCCGGGCCCGGAGATCCGCAAGCCTCCCGCGCCTCAGGAGGCGGGCGCGGTGACCATCGAGGGCGTGGGCAATCTGCTGACCTACATGGCACGCTGCTGCCAGGCGGTGCCCGGGGACGAGATCATCGGTTTCATCACCCGCGGCCGCGGTGTCACGATCCACCGCCGCGACTGTCCCAACATCCTGCGCATGCCCGAGGAGAAGCGCGAGCGGCTGATCGAGGTGGACTGGGGCGCGCGCGCGGGTGCCCGTTATACGGTGGAGGTCGCGCTGGATGCCCACGACCGTTCCGGGTTGCTGCGCGATATCACCACGATTCTCGCCGGTGAGAACATCAACGTGCTCGCGGCCAATACCCGCACCAGCGCCGCGGATCGCCACGCGCGCATGGACCTGACCCTGGAGATCTCCGATATGGCCCAACTCAGCCGCGCCCTCGGCCGTATCGGCCAGCTGCGCAACGTCCTGGAAGTGCACCGCAAGGTGTGACCGGCGATTGACACCGCGCGCCCGTGGTGGTCGCGGGTGGGGCTTGCGGCGTACGTACGGTCGTGGTGTGATGGGCGTAATCTGGAACCGGAACCGCCATGGATCTTGCCCGCTCCCCGCGCGCCCGCAAGGGCCGCGGCGCCATTGGCAACCCGCCTTGCCGCTACGATGCGACGCGCAGCGTGGCGGTGGACGACGGCTGGGAGCCGCAGGATCCGGAGCCGCCCCCGTTGGTGACCCGGGTGGCGGTGGATGCCACCCGCACCATCCTCAGCCGGAACGATTCGCCGGACGTGCCCTTCGAGCAGTCCATCAATCCCTACCGGGGTTGCGAGCATGGCTGCGTGTATTGTTTCGCGCGCCCCACCCACGCCTATCTGGGCCTGTCGCCGGGATTGGATTTCGAAAGCCGGTTGCTGGTCAAGCCGCAGGCCGCGGAGCTGCTGCGCGCGGAACTGCGCCGGCCCGGCTATGTCTGCCGCCCCATCGCCATGGGGACCAATACCGATCCCTACCAGCCGATCGAGCGCCATTGGCAGGTGACACGCCAGATCCTGGAGGTGCTGCGCGAGCACCGTCACCCGGTGAGTATCGTCACCAAGTCCTCGCGGGTGGAACGCGATCTGGACCTGTTGGCGGACTTGGCGCGTGACGGGCTGGCGGAGGTGATGGTGTCGGTGACCACCCTGGACCGGAACCTGGCGCGGCGCCTGGAACCGCGCGCGGCCGCGCCCCAGCGCCGGGTGGAGACGCTGCGCCGGTTGAATGCCGCCGGTATCCCCGCCGGGGTGCTGGTGGCGCCGGTGATCCCGATGCTCACCGACGCGGAACTGGAAGCGGTGCTGGAGGCGTGCGCGGCGGCGGGCGCGCGCCGTGCGGGCTACGTGTTGCTGCGCCTGCCGCTGGAGGTGAAGGCGTTGTTTGAGGAGTGGCTGGAACAGCACGAACCCCTGAAGGCGCAGCGCGTAATGAGCCGGGTGCGCGACACCCGGGGCGGGCGGACCTACGATCCGCGCTTCGGCATCCGGATGAGCGGGGTGGGGGAGTACGCGGGATTGATCCGGCGCCGCTTCGAGCTTGCGTGTGCCCGTCTCGGGCTCAACGCCCGCGAGCCGGTGCTGGATACCTCGAAATTTCAGATCCCCGTGGGCCCGGGGGATCAACTGGCCCTGTTCTGAAGGAACGGCGAACCCGCCGCAGCGCGCAGGGCCCGCTGCTCACTCTGGCGCGGCCCCACGGGGCTGGGCATCTGCGCCGCGATCCCCGCGGCAAGCGCACCCTGCGGCGCACGGTTGCCGCCCGCCGGCCGCGGCGGTAAGCTGGGCGTCCGCATCCACCCGACGCCATCGACCGGGCGTCTTCTCCAATGGCACGGGAGCGTCCTCCGTGACGGTGTTCTCGATCGGGTTTTCCCGGCAGGCTCAGGAGCCGGAAGTCGTGTCGGTCACCGAGCAGGACGAGCTCGCGGAATTCGAGCAGGTCTGGGTCTGGGATCTCTACTATGCCAAGACCCTCTACGAACTCGGAGACAGCGCGGTTGCGATGGATCTGCGCGAGAGCCTGGACGGTTGGGCGGTGCAGATGGCCAGCAAGGCGTTCCTGCCCATGCGCAAGATCGAGCAGGCGGGCTTGCATCGTCTCCACCCGGACCTGACGGTGACGACCGCGCCCGCCCTGGATGGCGAGGTCTACCGCGTCGAGGTGGCACGGCCGGAGGGTGAATGGCCGCTGATCCATACCCAGGGTCCGGAGCCGGGCGCCGCGCAGCGCAAGGCCTACAGCGTGATCGCACTGGCGGAATACTTTTTCCTCAAGAACAAGCTGTTCCGCCGCGAAGTGGCGCTGCACGTGCTGGCATTCCGCAAGTACTATACCGACGGGCGTGCCCACACCGAGCCGGTGAGCATGGTGGAGGCGCCGCTGTTCGCGGTGAACAAGGCCCTGGAGTTCTTCGAGAGCATGCAGGAGCAACGGGCGGCGGCCGACGACACCGGGCCGGAACGCCCGAACTGATCGCGCGCGTCAGGCCGCGGGCAGACGTACCTCCACCTGGGCGCCGCCGAGGGGACCGCGCCGGATCGTGAGGGTGCCGCGATAGGCCTGCACGATGTCGCGCACCACCGCTAGGCCGATCCCCTGACCCTCGGTTCCGGCGCCGGCGCGGGCACCGCGTTCCAATACCCGTTCCGCCTGGTCTTCGGGGATACCGGGCCCGTCGTCGTCGATCGCCAGGCGCAGGCCCGCGCGCGCCGCGGGCGGCTCGCGCAGCGCGGTGGCGCGGATCTCCACCCGGCCACGGCTCCACTTGAAGGCGTTGTCCGCCAGGTTGCCCAGCAGCTCCAGAAGATCCCCCTCGTCGCCGTAGAAGCAGGCCCCGTCCTCCACCTTCAGGGAACAGATCACGCCCTTGTCCCGGTATACCTTGGAGAGCGTCGCCGCCACCCGTTCCGCCGCCTGCGCGACCGATACGGGTGCCACCAGGGTGCTGTGCCCGGAGGCGGAGGCGCGTTGCAGTTGATAGTCCACGATCTGATTCATGCGCCCGAGCTGCTCCTGCATCGTGTTGCGCAACTCCTCCGCGGTGGCGCTTGCGCCGAGGCTGCCGCGCAGCACCGCGAGCGGCGTCTTGAGGCTGTGGGCCAGATCCGCGAGGGCGTCCCGGTAGCGCGCGCGTTGCGCGCGCTCGCTGTGGATCAGGGAGTTGAGGTTTTCGGTGAGACCGCGCAGTTCGCGCGGATAGTCCCCTTCCAGGCGGTTCCGGAGGCCGCTCTCCATCGCGGTCAGGTCCAGCGCCACGCGGCGCAGGGGACTGAGGCTCCAGCGCAGGATGGTGCCCTGGACCGCCAGCAGGACCGCCGCCGCCGCCGCGAGCCAGCCCCACAGGCTGCGGCGGAACCGGCTCACCTGGGCGTTGAAGCCGCCCAGGTCCTCGGCGACCGTGAAGGTGTAACTGCGCGCGGCGTTGCTGCTGCCCTCCCAACTCACGCCGAAGCTCAGCGCGAACAGCGGGGTCCCGTCGCGGGTGCGTACCTGTTGGAAGCGCCACGCGCCGGCGGGCAGATCGGCCGGAAACGATGCGTCCAGCCCCAGGGCAGAGGGTGAACGCCAGCGCATGTTGCCCCGGTTCGCGCCGACTTCCGCGTACAGGCCGGAGGCGGGGGTCGAGAAGCGCGCCTCGGGCAGGCTGTCGGGCAGGTGCAGCACGCCGTTCGGGCCCAGGTCCGCCGCCGCCAGCAGGGCATAGACGTAACCCTGGAGCCGGTCGTGCACGCCGGCCTCCGCGCTGGCGCGCAACGCCCGGTCCAGCGTCAGCCCAGTGAGTCCCAGGAATGCGGTCAGTACCAGGCTTGCGGCCACCAGCAGGCGGCTGTGCAACGAGAGGGTCACGACCCGGTGCGCTCCAGGGTCAGGCGGTAGCCCCGTCCGCGCTGGGTCTCGATCGGGTGCAGGGTGTTGTCCGGGTCCAGTTTGCGGCGCAGCCGGCCCACGAACACCTCGATCACGTTGCTGTCGCGGTCGAAGTCCTGGTCGTAGAGATGCTCGGTGAGCTCGGTCTTGGAGACCACGCGCCCGGCGTTGAGCATGAGGTATTCCAACACGCGGTATTCGAACGCGGTGAGTTCGATCGCCTGACCGGCGACCCGCACCTCATGGGAGGCGGTGTCCAGGGTGACCGGGTCGCAGCGCAACACCGATTGACTCCAACCGGAGGCGCGCCGCAGCAGCGCCTTGACCCGTGCCAGCAACTCCTCCATCTCGAAGGGTTTGACCAGGTAGTCGTCGGCGCCGGCCTCCAGGCCTTCCACCTTGTCCTGCCAGCGCCCGCGGGCGGTGAGGATCAAAATGGGAAAGGTGCGTTCCGCGGTGCGCAGCTTGCGGATGAGTTCCATGCCGCTGATCCCGGGCAGGCCGAGATCCACGATACCGGCGTCGACGGGATACTCGGAGCCCAGATACAGGCCCTCCTCACCGTCCGCGGCCGCGTCCACCGCGTAGCCTTCCTCCTTGAGGCGGCTGACGAGTTGGGTACGCAGTGCAGTCTCGTCTTCGACTACCAGCAGGCGCATGCCGCGGTACCTGGCGTGCGTCGATCGGGGCGGGACGGTGGCGGCGCAGGCGCCTTAGGCGCCCGCCCGGACGCGCCCGCCGTGGGTTCCGGAATCGGTCTGCGGCACACGCGCCACCGCGGCGCAACGCGGCCGACCCTGCGTGGCGCGATCCAAGGAGTGAGCGGGGGGCTTGCCGGTCGATCATTGGGCGCCACCTGACTATTCTCCTTCGTCCGGTCCGATTCGGTTGGAAACGCGTGGCCGCCGATCCCGTTGACGCGCCAGGCGCCGTTCCGGGTCAGCTGCGCGCGGCGGGGTGGGCGAACAATCGAGCACCGGTTGGCATCGCCGCGCTCGCGCAATGACGGTCCGGACCGGCGCCTAGTTGAGGATCTCGCCGGTGCGCGGGTCCACCAGCACCACCCGCACCTGCCCGCGCGGGGTGAGGATCTTGATCCGGTACACCGCGTTGCCGTCGCGCTCGCGCACCTCCGCGGACAGCACCCGCCCGCCGGTCGCGCGCCGCACCCGCGACACCGCCTGCCCCAGACTGATGCCCCCGGCGTCCGCCAGTTGCGGGACGGACTCGGCGTACCATTGAAGGCCGGGACGCGCGCTCGCGACGGGGCTGGCGAGGGCCGTCACGAGGACGGCGGTCACCAGCAACGCGTTGCGGAAAGAGCGGTTCATGATTGCGGGATCGATTCCGTAAAATCGCGGCTCAGTCGGCCGGGTTTATCGCGACCTGTACGCGGATGCGCTCACCCGGGTCATGGTCCATGTGGGTCACGTAGTTTTCTCCCCGGAAGCGGTAGATGACGCGATAGCCGTCCACCTGCTGCTCCTGGCGGTAGACCTGGCGCACCTGACAACGTTGTACCGTGTCGGTATAGGCCACCGGCTCGCGGTCATTCTGGTACATGTCCCGCGCCACCGAGGCGCCCAGCAGCGTCCCGGCAATGGCCCCCACGGTGCGTCCGTTGCCGCGCCCCACCTGGTGCCCCAGCACGCCACCGACAATACCACCCAGGATGGTGGGCGTGGCGGACGCGTAGCCGCGGCCGGATTCGTAGCGGGTGACCTGCTCGTTCCAGCAGCGCCGCTGTGGGTAGGCGACATCCACCACGCGGACCTGCGGCTCCACCCGGATCACTTTAGCATACCCGTAGCGGACCGCAGCGCCGTAGCCGTCATCATCCGCGTGGACCGGCGACGCTTGGACCGCCACCAGGGCGGCGGCCACCAGGCTCAGAGTTGCAACACGCGTCTTCATGGCGATTCTCCTCATTTCCGTTTTCAGCCGCCGGGTCCGGGGTCGTGCGCTGCCTTGCTCCACCCCTGGGTTCCCAGCCTTCGCCCACAGAATAGCGGGGCCTAACTGAACCCGGGCTGAATGGTGGGGCGTCCGACAGGGGCCTGAAAATCCCCGTGTCGGTGGTTGGATTCCGCCCATGTAAACCATTATAAAACAAAATGTTATAGTTAATCGACCCGCCACAAAACGGATCCGTGTGCAATAAATTGCACACGGAATCCGCGTCGGCGCTTGGTCGAGCAGACCGATTGGGCCTATTTATTGCCAGGAATCGGGCGTCGTGCGTTCAGCGTTTCCGATGGCTTGGGGGCGCGCTAGGCGGGTGAGCGCTGACTGGTCGGGCTGGCTGTTCGCTAAGGTCGTGTTGTAGCCATGGAGGGATCTGACCGCATTCGTGCGGCAAGTATTACCCTTGAGATCGCTGAACGAAACGCCGGTCAGCGCGCGTACGTGCTCATGCGTCGATCACAATTAGCTTCCGCTACCGGCCAACTGCAGCCGTTCGGTTACTGCAAATGCACGCTGCATGGTAGTCATTCAAAAGCATCGAACACCACGATGGGTTAGAAGCACTCACCGCGAGTACAGAGCCGATGGCGGGAATCCAGTAATAAGAACGCCCGCCCGCGACGGGCGGAAACCTGGTCAGCGTCGATGCGGAATTTCGCGACCTAGCAGTAGGATCACGAGCTGCCTAGTCCTGCCTGAGCCGCGCTCATACGAACACGAACTCCTGGCAATCTACATCCGTTCCTTGATGCCTTTTCTGATCAACACCCAGTTGGTAGGATAGGCGGTAATAAAACCGGCCAACATGGCCACTTGCATCATCAACCAGAAGGCCCAGTGATCGGGCTTCATGCTCTGGGTGTCGAACAGGACGAAGATACTGATCGCCATCCAGCCGTACATACCGATCTGCCAGGACGTAAGCGACCAGAAGTCGGACTTGAACGCCTGCCACCAGATCTTGAGTTTAGGATCGTCGGACATCGCCACTTTGGCAGCAAATTGAAAAATCACGCCGAAGGCGAGCGCGAAACCGTAGTCGACAATCCAGTTGCCGAACACCTCATGCCCGAGCACGACAAACCCCAGGCCGAAGACGAACATGCCTGCTTCCACCAGCATGTCCGCCAGCGAGCAACCCGCACCGCAATGGGTAACTCCGAGCGCCACGCTTTGCCAGAACGGATGTTCACCGTGCTCATGGGAGCCGCCTACCGGTGCGCGTCCGAACCCTAGATACACCGCCAAGGCAAACACGCCGCCCCACAGGAAAGTCAGCGGCCAGACCCACCGCATGACCTTCATCGGCGGGGGCCGCCGATTGACGTCGATTAAGGCCCAAAAGGCCAACACGACGGACAGGGTGATATTGGCGATGGCGATGTCTCTAAGCATCTTGCACGTCCCGTTTTATTGATGGTTAAGCCGTATCGGTTTGGTGCTAAGCACGATCTGTGTCTCGGCCGCACCTACCCCGATCCAGCCCGAGCCGATGAGTCACACCCAGACGCCGAACACCGCGAGACCGAGGTGCAGGAGTCGCGTCACCACAACGAGCGGCGCGGTTGCCACTGGGGGACGCTTGGGGTTTCTGCCATGGCCGTCGTCGTCCCGCCGGTATGTGTTGGGAGTCGATGCTGCACGGAGTGCGCGACCGCGAATGGGTGAGCTGTTGTCCGCGGGGGAGATGGTGTCAACAGGCTGTTGAGAAAGCCCCTTGCGCCTCTGCAATTACGACAGCCACACCATGCGCCGAGGCTCGCCCGTAGTCTGTACGCAGACGAACACAACGACGATCTCAACCAGCAAGAAGATGCGCCAGAGAAGCTGAAGCGCGTATTTCGACTTCGTTCGCTACGCTGGGTCAGCCCGTTTTGAGCTTGTCGCAGGGTCTAGCACGAACGGCGCCTTGTTGTTGGCTGCCGCCTCAGTAACCCACGCGCTTGGTGCTTCAGCGAATCCCGATTCAGACACACACTGGCCGTCCCGAAAGCAGCCGTTCGCCACCGTCGGGAATGGGTCGGAAGGGTGAGTAGCGGTTATCGAGAAGCTGCCGCTTGAATGCACCAGCCCAGATTTTTCGTTGGAACTGCTCGAGCGGCAGCAATGCGAAATGGACCGGCCACTCAGGCGCCAAGCGCTCAATGGCCGTTCCGGCCGAATTGCTCGCGTAGGCCATGAGGCCGGTTTCGGAATGAGGCGGCCTTTCAAAGGGCTACTCTGGAAAACAGGTTACCGGCGGCTGGATCGGGTCGGAATAGGTCTTGGAGCCGCGGGGTTTGGTCATAGAAGCTTGCCGGGGCCTTCGGTCAATTTTCTCAGTGGGTTCGGTTTGTTCCGTTAACCGTGCACGGTCCACGGTTGTGTACAGAGTTCAGCTCTCTCGGCTAAACTAAGGGAACAGAAATTCGAGGGCATCGCGATGAATACGAGGCTAAGCAGACTTCCGATCGAGGAGCGTATCAAGCTCGTGGAGGAATTATGGGATAGCATCGCCGCGGATCAGAAGGCACTGCCCCTGACGAACGAACAAAAAGCCGAGCTCGACAGACGTCTCGATGCCTATGAGGCCGACGGTAACCAGGGCCGTTTGGCGGGCGAATCGATCTCTGATATTCGCCGCAAGCTGTGATGCTTGAGATCCGGCTCCGGCCGGAAGCCGAGCAGGACTTGGCCGATGCGGCCGCATGGTACGAAGAACAGCGGCCCGGACTGGGTCATGAATTCCTGGACGAAGTCGAGGCGACGTTATCAAGTATTGCAGAAACCCCGTTGATGTTCCCAAGTGTGCATCGGAACACAAGGCGCGCTGTTATCCACCGGTTTCCGTTCAGTGCCTATTTCCACGCAGACAGCCCGTCGATAATCGTGATCGCGATTATGCATGGAAGCCGAAATCCGCGCCGCTGGAAAAACCGATAAACGGGCTCGTTGGTTTGTCGATACGAGTCATCTCGTATGAGAGGACACGACATGGGCGACTCGCGCCGCATGGTGGGCGATGAACGTCCACTTCAAGGAAATTCGAACGGCAGGTAACCACGCGACACTGGTCATTCTCCTGAACCTATGCGACCGGCTGCTTTGGCCGAGGTGCGGACCTAGAAAGACGTCGCCGAGTGACTGCTCCGCATCAAATACCTGCCCTTGGACTCCTGTAGGCGCGACCTATACGGGGCCGTTACCGCCGGGTCGCGCCGGTCGCGCCGGTCCGCCCGCGAGTAGACGTTTGCCCACAAGGTGCTGGCTCAGGAAATAACGCCGGCCTCAATTAGCTGTTCGACGGACCATTCTGCTTTTACGCCGCTCCAGACAAGAGCTTGTGACATTTCAACTTGGGCGACTGACAGATAGGGCTCATAGGCGGCACAGAAACGATCGGCCCCGTACTGGCTCAACGCAGGAAGGACTGCCCGGAACGACTTTTCGGTTGGGTAAAGCATTAGGAAGCCGTGGATCCGACCCACGATTTCGTTGTGTAACCGGTAACCCGCCGGCGTTCTTGTCTACGCGTGGAGGGTGTGCAACAAAAAAAAAGGGGTCGGTGACAAATGAGAATCATTTGTCACCGACCCCTTTTTTCCTCGAAGGCGTCGCGATAGCTCACCCGTTCGGGGGCCGCGAGCGGGCGGTGCCCGCCGAGCGCAGCGGACACCAGGTTCTGCGCCTCGTCCATCAGGGCGTGGTGGGCGGCGCCGACCCGATACCACTACCAGGGTGAATTCCGGATTGTGGCGCGGGCCGAGTTCATCCTGCCGCAGCACCCGGCAGATCTGGAAGGTGGACCCCGAACCGGCGGCGAGCAGCCGCTTCATCGGGAACTCGGGGGAGGTGTGCAGATAACCGGTCCGTCCCTGCGGGGTGCCCGGCCCGAGATAGCGCGTGGTGAAGCTCTCGATTTGCGGATCGGTCGTCCCGGCGGCGGAGAGCAGCGGGGACTCCACCTCCAGCACCCCGCGCGCGGCGAGCCAAGTGCGGATGCGCACGAGCAGTTCGGCGCGCAGTCGCAGGACCGCGACGGTCATTCCTTGGCGCGCGCGACGTATTCGTCGGAGCGCGTGTCAACCCTGATCAGCTCACCGACATCGATGAACAGCGGCACGCGTGCCACGGTACCGGTCTCGAGCGTGGCGGGCTTGCCGCCGCCGGAGGTGTCCCCGCGCACGCCGCGGTCGGTCTCGGTCACGCGCAGGACCACGAAGTTCGGGGGCGTCACCCTGAGCGGGGCGTCGGTTCCACAGGTCAGCGTGCAGGTGCTCTGCTCCTTGAGCCACTTGGCACCGTCGTCGCCGACCACGGCGGCGTCGGTCTCGTAGACCCGGCCGGCAGAGAATCCCCGACAGCCGCAAGGGACGATGGCCCTCCGCGAAGATCCGCTGTCGGAAATTCTTACACGGCCGGGTCGTCGCGAGACGGATTCAACCGATTGAAATTAAATTAGTTCCAAGGCCAACTCGGTGATTCGCATCACGGTTCACCCGATTTCCGGACGCAAAAAAGCGTCGGTGAATTTTACAACTTCGCTTCCGGGACGGCGCCAAACGGCTACTGCTTTTCATGGACTCATTGTATATCAATGAGTTAGGCGATCTGGTCCGAATATTGCCGCGATCTCGGTCGAGTCCGGAAGGATGTCGATACGCAATGCGCACGCTCAATGCAGTACGATCGGTAATCCTCGGGACCGCGGCGCTGGCGATGGGACTGACCGCGTTCCCCGCAGTGGCCTCGTTCGTTCCGTCGTCCACCATCTTTACCCTGAACGCGGGCAATTCGGCTTTGACAGGGTATCCCAGCCCCTACGGGACCGTGACGGTGGACCTCACGAGTTCCACGACCGCGAACCTCACCTATAAGGGAGGCAGCAGCGGTCAGTACACTTATCTGTTCGGTGACAGCGGCATGGCCGACGCCAACGTGAACGCCGGCTCGTGGACGATCGGTTCCTTCACCGAAACGAATCCCGCTGGATTCGGCTCTGCGGTTCCAGCCGATTCCGGTTCCGGCACCGTCGACGGCTTCGGCGTGTTTAACCAGACGACCAAGAACTCTGGTGGTTACAATGACGCCGCCAGCTCGGTCGGCTTCACGCTCACGAACACGAGCGGCACCTGGGCCGACGCGGCGGGCGTGCTCACGCCGAATGCAAGCGGGTACAGCGTGGCGGCGCATATCTTCGTCTGCAATACCAGCGCCGGCGCGTGCAGCCCGGGCATCCCTGCAGCGGTCACGGGTTACGCCACAGCCACAGTGGTCCCTTTGCCCGCTGCGGCGTGGCTGTTCGGCTCCGGGCTCCTGGGACTGATGGGGTTCTCGGTACGGCGGGGGAGGAAGACCTAGCAGCCTGTCGGACTTAACGTCGGCAGGCAATGAATCGCTGCCTGCTCGACACAATGTGCACCATTACGGTGCATGTTTTCGGCCTTTAGCGCTAAACACGACGCCATAAATAATACAGCAGTGCGATACCCTTGCCTCGTTCTTTTCTTGGGAGAAAGGCGATGCACAAGCTGCAGATCGAGGATGCCGAAGTGATGCGACTCGCGATTCAGCAGGAGATCGCGCGCAACGAGGAGTCGCGTTACGACCATAGACTGCATGGATTGCTGCTGGCAACTGCGGGACCACCTCTGCCGCGGGTGGATCCGCGTGTTTGACGACTGCTGCGCGCTCAGAGCCCGAGCTTCAGCTTGCGTCCGCCGGTAATCGCAAAGCCCATCCGCTCATAGAAACGCAGCGTGGCCTCGAACGGGGGCAGCGGCGGCGTCGTCACCTCGAGACGCGTCCAACCCCGCGCGCTGCCATACGCGCGGGCCGCGTCCGCAAGCCGCGAGCCCGCGCCCAGGCCGCGGTGCTGCGGATGCACATAGAACTCCGGGATGATGCCGAACGCGCCCTCCGCGTATAGCGACCAGGTCTCGCATAGCGCCACGAATCCGATCGCGCCGCCGCCCTCAGCCCGGTGCGCCACGAACACCTGATACTTTCCCTGTGCGACCAATGCCGTGAGCCGTTCCCGGGTCTCGTCGAGGTCGAAGTGGAAGGCGCGGGTCCCGATCGCGTCCATGATCTCGGTCATCAGCGCGCCCGCCATCTGCGCGATCGTCGGCATATCCTCCGGCCGGGCTTCCCGGATCACGATCTTCGACGTCATCTCTTGCTACTCCTGCCGCGCGTCCGACGGGTACGCCGGCGCCCGGCGCTGCGTGTGCCGGCGCGCCTTGCCATCGGGACGCGATGTCGCGTAGTTTACCTGGATCAGGTCGCACCATCGAGGCGGGAACGTGCCCGCCGCGCCGGGTGGACCGCGAATCACTACAGGCATGGCAAGATGGACAGCCTCGATCCGTTCCAGATTCACGCCCGCTACAACCGCTGGATGAACGAGCACCTGTTCGATCTGTGCGACGGCATCCCGGACCACGACCGCAAGCAGGACCGGGGGGCGTTCTTCCGCTCGATACACGGCACCCTGAATCATATCCTGCTGGCGGACCGGCTCTGGCTCGGGCGTTTTCTCGACTGCCCGTTTCCGGTCCAGGCGCTGGATGACGAACTGTATCGCGACTACGAGACGCTGAAGTCCGAACGGCGTGCGACGGACGCGGAGATCGAGGCCTATGTCGGTACCTTGTCCGAGGCTGTGCTGATGGCGCCGATCACGTACACGAGTGTCGTCGACGCACAGCGGCGGACGTTTCGCCTGCAGGACTGCCTGCTGCACTTCTTTCTGCATCAGGTCCATCATCGCGGACAGATCACGACCCTGATCTCCCAGCTGGGGGTGGATATCGGCGTGACGGATCTGATCGGCATGCCCGGAATCCAGCACGCCGCGGGTGAGACGCGCACGACGCCGGCCGGTTTCTAGCGCGGCCCGCAGGGGCGTGCGCACCGCACGGCAGGTTTGGGATTCCAGTTGCGACGGGTTCGCAGCGCGCCCACGGGACACTGCGGAGATCGGTCTATCAACGGCGGGGTGCCCGGGATGAGTCACATACTCGCGCTCGATCAGGGAACCACCAGTTCCCGCGCCATCGTCTTCGACGCGGCGGGGACGGTGCGGGCCGTGGCGCAACGGGAGCTGACGCCGGTGTTCCCGCGCCCGGGCTGGGTCGAGCAGGATCCGCGCGAGATCTGGGAGTCGCAGTCGGCGGTGGCGGTGGAGGCGGTGCGCCGGGCGGGCCTCAGCGCCGGCGACATCGCCGCCATCGGGATCGCGAATCAACGCGAGACCACGATCGTCTGGGACCGGGCCACGGGACGCCCGCTCTACAACGCCATCGTGTGGCAGGACCGGCGCACCGCGGATCTGTGCGCGGATCTCGCGCGGCGCGGACTCGCGGACCGGTTCCGCGACCAGACCGGACTGGTGATCGACCCGTATTTCGCGGGGACCAAGCTGCGCTGGATCCTGGATCATGTCCCCGGCGCGCGCGACCAGGCGGAGCGCGGCCAGCTCGCGTTCGGCACGGTGGATGCGTGGCTGATCTGGAACTTCACCGGCGGCGCGCGCCATCTCACCGACTGCACCAACGCATCGCGCACGCTGCTCTACGATCTGCACACCGGCGATTGGGACGACGGATTGCTGGAGCTGCTGGCGATCCCACGCGCGCTGCTGCCCGAGGTGCGCGGTTGCAGTGAGGTGCTGGTGGAAGCGGGCGCGGGACCGGCGGGGCTCAAGATGCCGGTCACCGGCATGGCGGGCGACCAGCACGCCGCGCTCTTCGGCCAGGCGTGCCTGACACCGGGCATGGTGAAGAATACCTACGGGACCGGCTGTTTCATGGTCATGAACACCGGCACCGAGGCCCTGGTCTCGGGCAATCGGCTGTTGACGACGCTCGCGTGGCGTATCGGCGCGGATACGCGCTACGCCCTGGAGGGCAGCGTGTTCAACGCCGGCGCGGTGGTGCAGTGGCTGCGCGACGGGTTGGGGCTGATCGAGCGCTCCGCGGATGTGGAGGCCCTGGCCGCGTCGGTGCCCGACGCGGGTGGCGTGTACCTGGTGCCCGCGTTCAGCGGCCTGGGGGCGCCGCATTGGGATCCCTACGCGCGCGGGGCCGTGGTCGGTATCACCCGCGGCACGAGCGCGGCGCACCTGGCCCGTGCCGCGCTGGAGTCCATCGTGTTCCAGTCCGCGGATGTGTTGCACGCCATGGAGGCGGACGCGGGTACGCGGCTCGCGCAGCTGCGGGTGGACGGCGGCGCCACCGCCAACGACCTGTTGATGCAGTTCCAGGCAGACCTGTTGGGGGTGCCCGTGGTCCGCCCGCGCGTCGCGGAGACCACGGCGCTCGGGGCCGCCTACCTGGCGGGTCTGGCCGCCGGCGTCTGGAAGGACACCGGGGAGATCGAGGCCCAGTGGCAGGCGCAGCGGGTGTTCGAGCCCGCCATGTCCCGGGACGAGGCCGCGGCGCGCCACGCCGGCTGGCGCCGGGCCCTGGAGCGGGCCAAGGGCTGGGAGACACCCGCGCCGTGATCCGTCCCGTAGGGTAGAATGCCCGGCTTGCGGTACGCCGCCCCGCGACTCGCCCCCATCTTCCGATGACCGATTCCTACCGCTTCTTCGCCACTGCGCCCAAGGGGATTGCGCCCCTGCTGGTGGAGGAACTGAGCGCCATGGGGGCCCCCGACGCGGCGGAGCGCGCGGCCGGAGTGCCGTTCACGGGCGACCTGGAGCTGGCCTACCGCGCGTGCCTGTGGTCGCGCACCGCCAACCGGGTGCTGTTGCCGCTGGCGGAGTTTCCCGCGCCGACCCCGGATGCCCTGTATGAGGCCGTGAAGGCGATCGCGTGGGAGGACCATCTGGGCGTGGACGGCACCCTGGCGGTGGATTGCAGCCTGGCCCGTGCCGCCATCACCCACAGCCAGTTCGCGGCGCTGCGCGTGAAGGATGCGGTGGTGGACCGGTTCCGGGACGCGTGCGGCGCGCGTCCGTCGGTCGACGTGCAACGCCCCGACCTGCGCATCAATCTCTACGTGCGCGGGGAGCGCGCCACGGTATCGGTCGATCTGTCCGGCGCGAGCCTGCATCTGCGCGGTTACCGCACCGCCGGCGTGGCGGCGCCCCTCAAGGAAAATCTCGCGGCAGCGATCCTGCTGCGCGCCGGCTGGGCGGAAGTGGCCGAGGCGGGCGGGGCGCTGGTGGATCCCCTGTGCGGTTCCGGCACGCTGCCCATCGAGGCGGCCATGATCGCCGGAGACATCGCACCGGGGCTGTTGCGCGACTATTTCGGTTTTCTCGGCTGGCGCGGCCATGACCCCGCCCTGTGGGCGGACCTGCTCGCGGAGGCGCAGGCGCGGCGCGCGGCCGGGAGCGCGCGGCCGGCGCCGGTGATCGGTTACGACGCAGACGCCGCGGCGGTGCGTGCGGCCCTGGCGAACGTGGCGCAGGCCGGGCTGCGCGGCCGGGTGCACATCGAGCGGCGCGCGTTGGGCGACTGCGAACCCCCGCCCAAGGTCCGGGCGCCGGGACTGGTGGTCGCCAACCCGCCCTACGGAGAACGCCTGGGAACACCCGCGCTGCTGGCGTCCCTGTATGCGGAGCTGGGTGCGCTGCTGCGCCGCCGCTTTGCGGGCTGGAAGGCGGCGGTGTTTACCGCGAACCCGGAGCTGGGCCGGCGCATCGGACTGCGGGCGCGGCGCACCCATACCCTGTACAACGGCGCGATGGAGTGCCGTCTGCTCCACTTCGTTCTGGACGAACCCGCGCCGGTGGCGGAGTTGTCCGCGGGCGCGGAGATGTTCGCCAATCGTTTGCGCAAGAACCTCAATACCACCGGACGTTGGGCACGGCGCGAGGGGATCGATTGCTACCGGTTGTATGACGCGGACCTGCCGGAGTATGCGCTGGCCATCGATCTCTATGGCGACGGGGCCGAGCGTTGGGCGCACGTGCAGGAATACGAGGCGCCGTCCTCGGTGGACCCGGCGAAGGCGGGCATCCGCTTGCAGGACGCGCTGGGCGTGATTCCGAAGGTGCTGGAGCTGCCCACCGACCACGTGTTCTTCAAGGTGCGCCGCCGCCAGAAAGGCCGCGACCAATATGGGAAGCTGTCCGCCGCCGGGCGCTTCCGGGAAGTGCGCGCGGGCGGGCTGCGCTTCCTGGTGAACTTCACCGATTACCTGGATACCGGCTTGTTCCTGGATCACCGCCCGATCCGTGCCCTGATCCGGCAGTTGGCGCCGGGGCGGCGGTTTCTCAATCTGTTCGGGTACACCGGCAGCGCGACGGTGTGCGCGGCGGCAGGCGGTGCGGTCGCCACCACCACCGTGGATCTGTCGCGCACCTATCTCGATTGGGCGCAGCGCAACCTGGCGCTGAATGGCCTTGCCGGCGCGGACCATACCCTGGTGCAGGCGGATTGCCTGGAGTGGCTGCGGGCGCCATCGCGGCCCGGTGCCTTCGATCTGATCTTCCTGGACCCGCCGACCTTCTCCACCTCCAAGCGCATGAGCGGAACCTTCGACGTGCAGCGCGACCATGCCGCGCTAATCCAGGACGCGCTGCGCTGGCTGGCCCCCGGCGGCGTGCTGCTGTTCTCGACCAACTTCCGCCGGTTCCGCCTGGATGCCGCGGCCTTGCCGGGCTTGGAGATCGAGGACATCAGCCGGGATACCCTGCCGCGCGACTACGTGCGCAGCCCGCGCATCCACCAGTGCTGGCGGATCACCCGGCCGCCGGGCGGTTGACCGGAACGCCGCGCGCGCGGTCCGCGCCCTCGCGCGTGGCGTCTGCCAGGCTGGTGGTACGGATCACCTGCGGGTCCACGCACGCCGGGCCGAGGTCCCCGCCGAGTCCGCGCAACTTGTCCGGGTTCGCCACGATATAGATGCTGTGGATGCCGTCCGGCGCCATCTCCACGACGAACACGCGTTGGATCCGCCCGGCCACATGGCGGATAGAGCCGGGCGCGCCGTTGACGGTGGTGGCGTGGAACGACGCCGGTTCGAAATAGCGCCGGGCGACCCCGGCGAGCAGGCGCGAGACCGCGCGCAGGCCATGGACCGGTTTGCGGGCGGAGGCGACCTTGCCGCCGCCGTCGGACCAGAGCGTGACCTCCGCGCGGAGCAGGCGGATCAGGCCGCTGGCGTCCCCGGTGCGGGAGGCCTCCAGGAAGCCCGCCATCAGCGCGTCTCGTTGCGCGGTGGTTACCGGGTAGCGCGCGGGACGGTTTGTCATGTGGCGCCGCGCACGGGCCGCGATCTGCCGGCACGCCGCCTCGCGCTTACCCACGATCGCCGCCACCTCGCGGTAGTCGCGCTCGAAGACCTCGCGCAGCAGATACACCGCCCGCTCCGCCGGGGTGAGCCGTTCGAGCAGCAGCAGGAACGCCATGGAGAGTGATTCCGTGAATGCGGGGGTCGCGTCGCCGTCGTCCGGTGTGATGAGTGGTTCCGGCAGCCACGTGCCCACGTACTGCTCGCGCCGGGTCCGGGCCGCGCGCAGGTGATCGATGCACAGGCGCGTGACCACGGTGGACAGATAGGCCCTGGGGGTTTCCACCGCATCCCGGGCCGCGGTCTGCCAGCGCAGGTATGCGTCCTGCACGATGTCCTCGGCATCCTGCACACTGCCCAACATGCGGTAGGCGAGGGAGAACAACAGACGCCGGTGCTGGAGGTAGGAATCGGGATCGCCGGCCATCGTCATGGTGAACCCGCTCGTGCATCAGGATGCCGGGCGGTGCGGCCCGCATCGGTTGGACGCCGCCCGGCGAGGATCAGGGCAGCGGCGTCCCGGGCGCTCGCGACGCTGGCGTCGGAGAGCATGCCGCGGGGTCCGACCCAGTCACCGCAGACATAGAGTCCGGCGACCCCGGGGACCGCGGGACCGGGCCGGCCGCCCCGCCCGCCCTGGTGGGCGGTGACCAGGGCGTGGGTTACGGTCATGCGCCGGCGGTAACGCCGGTCCACGAGCAGCTCCCGCCAGCCGGGTTGCAGGAGATCCAGGACGCCTTCAAGTTCCGCCTCCGCCCCATCGAGTCCGGCATCCGGGGCGCTCGAGCCGTATTTCGCCACATGGATGAGCGCGGCGCCGTCCGGGGCGAGGCGCGCCGCGGTGGAATTCACGGAATAGTATAGCGGTTGATCGATGCCCAGTGCGAAGGTGTTCGTGGGTGCGGGCAGGCGCCGCAGGCCCACGTCCAGGCAGGCCGCGTACACCGGGCGCGCAGCATCGGCCCAGCCCGGTAGCGGGGTCGCGGCGCTGTCTTCCACCCATTCGCTGGCGGCCCGCGGGCCGGCGGCAAGGATGACCGAGGGGGCTGCGCAACGCCACCCCTCCACACCGCGCACGGCACGCACGCCCCGCTCATCGCGTTCCACCCGGAGGATCCGCGCGCCGGTGATGATGGACGCCCCCGCGGCGCGCGCCGCAGCGGCCAAGGACGCCACCAGCGTGCGCCAACCGCCATCGACGTAGTGGACGCCGGCCGCCTGGCTGAGCCGCATCTGGTCCAGGGCCGCGCCGGCGCTGAGTCCGCAGGGGTCGTTCGAGTAGGTGGAGAGCCGCGCATACGCGGCGGCGAGCTGGCGTGTGGTGGGATGATGAAACCGCGTGTCCAGCCACTCGCCCAGACTGACCCGGGCGAGGATGGCCGTATCCATCGCCGGGAGGGTCTGGAACAGACGCGCGATTTCCAGCCGGCCGCGCCAACTCAGCAGCCGGCTGGTGAGCAACTGCCGCGGGGTGCGCGGAAGCCGGAAGCGCGTACCGGCGTGCAGGGCGCTACCGGGCGCGCGCGGCGGGCCGCCGGGGTAGCGGATCCCGAGTTCGCGCAACATCCGGGCATGCTCGCCGCCGAGATACAGGGCGTGCGGACCCAGATTGAAGTGAAAGGCGCCGCGCACTTCCGTGCGCGCGCGTCCTCCCAGGGTGTCCCCCTGCTCGAACAGCGCGACGCGTCGCCCGGCCCGCGCCAGGATCAGCCCGGCGAGCCCGCCACCGACGATCGCGACGTCGGCGTTCTGCGGTCCCTCAACAGGTCCCATCGGTCGATCCTCCTGGTCTGCCCATCAAGACGAGGCAGCCAGGCGGTTTGTGACAGGGGGAACGGTTCAGCTTCGTCCCCCCGGGGCGGGGTGGATCAGACGATGGCATGGGTTGACCGGTTGCGTTCGCGCTCCAGCAGCAGCTTCTTGCACAGGCGGATGAAACGCTCGGCGTCTACGCCGGTTTGAGTCGCGCCCTCGGCTAGGCGGACCGCCTCAGCGCACGCGATAGGTCGCGTGACAGGCCACGCACGCCTGCCTGGGCTAGTGCGTGCAACGCGGTGTAGGCCGAGTGGACTTGGCCGCTGACCGCGGCGTCCTGGGCTGCGACCGCGAACCGGCCGGCGCGCTGGTGCATCGCCATCCCGAGCTCACGCGTGCCCGCCGGCATGTGCGGCATGTGCGGGATCTGCCGGTCCATGTCCTGTACCATCGCGCTCATGCCGAGACGAAATTCAGCGGTCTCGCCGGCCGCGCCAGGGCTAACCAGGGTCGTGGCGGCGCGTCGGTCCGGCGCTCTTGAGAATGAGCCCCGAACTCACTGCTTTTCCTTCAACAGGTACTCGTCCATCACCTTCCGGGCTATAGGCGCAGCGGTAACCCCGCCGTAACCTCCGTGCTCGACGATCACAGCTACCACGATTTTCGGATCGTACGCCGGAGCGAACCCGATAAATAAGGCGTTATCTCTTAGTTTGAATGGGATTTCCGCCTCGTGCGCATAGCCGCCCTTCCCCGTTCCAAACAGCTGGGCGGTTCCGGTCTTCCCGGCGATGGTGTAGCGCAGTCCCCGGGCTATGGAATGCGCGGTGCCGTGAATGCTGTTGACGACATCCGTCATCGAAGTGATGACATCCTTCCAGTAGGCCGGGTTGGAGAGGGTGATCGTGGGCAGGCGCCGCGTGGGAACGATCTTGAGATCACCGGTGCTCGGGTCCTGGGTGGCATAGAGGAGATGAGGAATGACCCGCTGGCCGTGCATCGCGAGAGCCGCGGTCGCAACCGCAAGCCCCAACGGGGTCACCAGCGTGTATCCCTGCCCAATACCGTTGATCAGGGTCTCCCCGGGATACCATGGCTCGTGCCGGGTCGCCTCTTTCCACTGCGGGGATGGGAGCAGGCCAGCCCTCTCCCCGGGTAGGTCCACTCCCGTGCGTTTTTGGAAGCCGAACCGGCTGAGGAAGGCGTGTATCCGGTCGATTCCGAGCTTATGCGCAAGCGCGTAGAAATAGATGTCGCACGATTCCGTAATAGCGTCTTTTAAGTCGACGGTCCCGTGGCCCCCGCGTTTCCACCCCCAGTATTTCCGACTGCTGCCGGGCAGCTGATAGTATCCGGGGCAATAGACGGTGCTCGACGGAATGATTGCGCCGTACTGCAGACCGGCAAGCGCCACAAACGGCTTGATCATTGACCCCGGTGAGTACCGGCCTCGGATCGCGCGATTGAACAGCGGGTGCCCGGGGTTGTCCCGGAGGGCGTTGTAGGCCTTGGTATCGATGCCGTCGACGAAGGGATTCGGATTGTAGGTCGGGGTGCTCACCATCGCGAGGATGTCCCCGTTGACCGGGTCCAGTGCCACGACCGCGCCGGCATATTTTCCCAGGGCCTTCTGGGCCGTGGCCTGCAACCGCGCATCCAGAGTCAGGTAGAGATTGTCCCCGGGCTGCGGGGCGTCGCGCTTGAGTACACGCAGGGTGCGGCCCTGGGCGTTGACCTCGACCTGCTTGACGCCGACGTTGCCGTGCAGGAGTGCCTCGTAATACCGTTCGATACCGGTCTTTCCGATATAGGAGGTGCTGGCGTATTCGCTGGTGTTCACCCGCTTCAGGTCCGCCACGTCGATGCGCCCGACGTAGCCGATATCGTGTACCGCGAGTGGCCCGAGCGGGTAGTAACGTCTGAGCCGCGCGGTGACGTCCACCCCGGAAAATCGCCAGCGGTTGACGGCGAAACGGGCAACCTCCTTCGATGTCAGCTGGAAGCGCAGTGGGATGCTCTCGAAGCGCGGTTTCTGCGCCATTAGCTGCTGGAAGGCTTCGACGTCGTCGTTGCTGATCGGGATCAGCCGCCGCAGCCGTACCAATGTGGACTTCAGGTTCGGCACCTGATCGGGGGTGATCTCGAGATTGTAGGTGGGGACGTTCTCGGCGAGGAGTACGCCGTTGCGGTCATAGATCAGTCCGCGCGTGGGCGGAACGGGCAGGAGCTTGACCCAATTCTCTTTGGACAGCATCGCGTAGTGTTTGTAGGAGACCACCTGTAGGTAGACCAGGCGCGCTATCAGCCCGCTCGTCAGCAGACCGATCAGGATCACCGCCCAGGTGGCGCGGGCGATGGTGAGCTGGCTCTCGGCCAGATAGTCCTTGAGTGTCAGGCGATGGGCCATCAGCGGAACCCGGCCTTCTCCGGTTCGGGCGGCGTGCGGTGATTCAACGGACCCGGACGCGGCGCCGCAGGTCCCGCAGGGCGACGTAGGGCGGCGGCCACGGTATGACGCCGGTGAGCGACGGCGCGCAATACAACCACGTGCGGGCTGGGTGCCCGATGATGTCGTTTATCCACAGTGTTACCATCTGATAGAATGCGAGCGGCAGAAGGACCCTCAGCAGCCTGCTGCCACATCGGATAGACCCGAATTCGCCGACGTAGTTTCAGTGCCACGAACGCGACCAGGGTCGGCCCGAGGGCGTATTTGCCCAGCAGCCCACCCTTGAGCACGTCCATCAGCAGCCCGACGACCCCCGCGCTGCCCACACCGGCGCGTTCCGGCGCGGCCAGACACCCGTAGAGCAGCACCATCGTCGTCCGCTGCGATTGGAACGGCTGGTCGACTGCCGCCAGCAGCGGCAGGATTTGCAACCGCCTCGTAGTGAGGGAATTCGGGACGGTGATCCACCCGCCGCGGTGGGCGCCCCGGACCACGGCTGCCACGCGCCCGCGCGGCGCCGCAGATACCCCTGTGAGGCCACACCAGCAACACCTCGCGGCTGCGGTCCAGATGTGCGGTAGGGATTGCCGTGATTTCGGCGAACGGTCGGCCGGGATCACGACGCACCGTCGCCACACGCGCTACCGGTGCGAGCGCCCCCTCGATGGCGCGGCGTGTCTCCTGCTGCAGGAACCGGTGACGAACGAGTATGGAGGGAAGCCGCCATGGCTTATCTGCAGGCTCGCGTAGCATCCGTAATTGTAAACGGTACTGTTTACTCAAATAACCCGGGGGTGCCCCAGATGATCACCAATCCGCAGTCCGGCACGAACGTCCACGAAATCGCCAACGCGATCTATCGGATCAATACGCCGATCACGCTGCCCGGAGGGGCTGGGCGGTTCAACTTCAATCAATATCTGATCGTCGACGACCAACCGATGCTGTTCCACACTGGCCCGCGGCGGCTGTTTCCGTTCGTGTTGGAGGCCGTCAAGCGCATCATGCCCCCGGAAACGCTCAGACATGTCGCACTGTCGCATTTCGAGGCCGATGAATGTGGTGCGCTCAATGCGTTTCTCGCCGTGGCGCCGGAGGCGGAACCCGTTTGCGGCAGGGTCGCGGCAATGGTGTCCGTGAGCGACTATGCGGACCGGCCACCCCGCGCGCTCGCGGACGGCGAGGAACTTTCGCTCGGTCATCACACGGTACGTTGGTTCGACACACCGCACATGCCTCACGCATGGGAATGCGGGCTGATGATGGAATTGAGTACGCGAACGTTCTTCTGTGGTGACCTGTTCACCCAAGGCGGCTCTGGTGACATCGCGCTCACCGAGTCCGATATTCTCGGACCGAGCGAGGCGTTCAGGAAATCGATGGACTACTTCGCTCACGCACCCCAGACGCAAGCGATACTCGAGCGGCTCGCGATGGAAGAACCGACTACGCTGGCGTGCATGCATGGAAGCGCATGGCGCGGCGATGGCGCGACGCTGCTCCGGGGGCTTGCGGGGGCACTGAGCTGAGATACGGCCGGGAGGAGCAAGGGGCAGCTCACGTGCTGTTTCTGGATGGGGTCTACGGCGATCGACGTCCTCCCGAATTTGAGTAGTGCGCTGATTCGGAATCCGATCCTACGTCCGGAGGAGATTGGACATGAAGCAGCGCTTTTCTGAGGAGCGGATCATCGGTTTTCTGCGCGAGGCGGACGCGGGGACGTCAGTGCAGGACTTGTGCCGCCGGCACGAGAGGTCGGAGGCGAGCTATCATCTGTGACGGGGCAAGGTTGGGGGGTATGAACGGGTCGGATGCCAAGCGGCTAAAGGCGCTGGAGGCGGAGAACGGTCGGCTGAAGGAGCGGTTGGCCGGGGCGCTGCTTGAGCAGGAGGTGACCCGCGAGGTTCGGCGAAAAAAGTGGTGAGCGCACCTGCTCGTCGTGAGGTGGTGCGCCGAATGGCGGCCCTGGGTGTTCCAGGCCCAGAGGGCTGGCGGCCGCGGGAACGGTCCGGCCCCATTGCCCCGGGGCGTGGGCGATCAGACGGCGGCCCGGCTCGACCGTTTGCGTTCGTGTTCCTGCAGCAACTTCTTGCGCAGGCGGATGAAGTGCGGAGTGACTTCGACGAGTTCGTCGTCGTCGATGAATTCCAGGGCTTGCTCCAAGCTCATGCGCACCGGTGGCGTGAGCAGGATGTTCTCGTCGCAACCGGCGGCGCGGATGTTGGTGAGCTGCTTGGCCTTGAGGGGGTTGACGACCAGATCATTGTCCCGGGAATGCATGCCTACGATCATGCCATTGTAGACTTCGTCACCCGGCGCGACAAACAACCGGCCCCGATCCTGCAGGTTGAACAGCGCGTAACCCAGGACCTTACCGACGCCGTTGGCGATCAGCACACCGTTCTTGCGCTGGCCGAATACGCCGGATTTGATGGGATTGTAGCGGTCGAACACGTGATACAGCAGGCCGGTGCCGGAGGTGGCGGTCAGGAACTCGGTGCGGAATCCGATCAGACCCCGGGACGGGATGACATAATCCAGGCGTACCCGGCCCTTGCCGTCGGGCACCATGTCCTGCAACTCACCGCCGCGCTCGCCGAGCTTTTCCATCACCGCGCCCTGGAAGTCATCCTCCACGTCCACGGTGAGCTGTTCGTAGGGCTCCTGTTCGACGCCGTCGATTTCGCGCACGATGACCTCCGGGCGCGACACCCCCAGCTCGTAGCCTTCGCGGCGCATGTTCTCGATCAGGATCGAGAGGTGCAATTCCCCGCGGCCCGACACCTTGAATTTGTCCGGGTCGACGGTATCCGCCACCCGCAGGGCCACGTTGTGCTGCAGTTCCCGGGTCAGGCGCTCGCGGATCTGACGGGAGGTGACGTATTTGCCGTCACGTCCGGCGAACGGCGAGTTGTTGACCTGGAAGGTCATGCTTACGGTGGGTTCGTCCACCGTGAGAGGCACCAGAGCCTCGACCTGGGTGGGTGCGCACAGGGTGTCGGAGATGTTGAGGCCGTCGACCCCGGTGAAGGCGATGATGTCTCCAGCGCGTGCCTCCGGCACCTCTACCCGTTCCAGCCCCATGAAGCCGAGGATCTGCAACATGCGCCCGTTGCGCCGGGCCCCGTGGCGATCCACGATCACCACCGGGGTGTTGGTGCCAATACGCCCGCGCGTGATGCGCCCGATGCCGATCACGCCCACGTAGCTGCTGTAGGCCAGGGAGCTGACCTGCATCTGAAACGCCCCGTCCGGGTCCACATCCGGTGCGCTGACCCGCTCCACGATGGTCTCGAACAAGGGGGTCATGTCGCCTTCGCGCACCGCGGGGTCGGCGCTTGCGTAGCCGTGCAGGGCGGAGGTGTAGACCACCGGGAAGTCGAGCTGTGCCTCGCTCGCGCCCAGGCGGTCGAACAGATCGAAGGTCTGATCCAGGACCCAATGGGGACGGCTGCCGGGCCGGTCGACCTTGTTGATTACCACGATCGGGCGGATGCCGCGCGCCAGCGCCTTCTGGGTCACGAAGCGGGTCTGGGGCATGGGGCCGTCCACCGCGTCTACCAGCAGCAGCACCGAATCCACCATGGAGAGTACCCGCTCCACCTCGCCGCCGAAGTCCGCGTGGCCCGGCGTGTCGACGATGTTGATGCGGTAGCCGTTCCACTCGATGGCGGTATTCTTGGCGAGGATGGTGATGCCGCGCTCGCGCTCCAGGTCATTGGAGTCCATGACCCGTTCCGGCACTACGGCGCGCGGGCCCAAGGTGCCGGCTTGCTGGAGCAGACGATCCACCAGCGTGGTCTTGCCATGGTCCACATGGGCGATGATGGCGATGTTGCGAAGTTTCTGGATCACCGGGGTATCCGTGGCGGCTACAAAGCCCGCCATTATAGACCTGAACTGGGCGCGATGCAGCGTCCGTTGGGGTTAGCGGCCTGCGGGGGCGGCGGTATAGGGGCTTGGTGGCTGGGGAGGAGGTCCGGCGTTCTCAAATAAATATTTATAAATCATATATATAAGATTTATCCAATGGTTTCGGGGCGCACTGTTTCAGGTCCGTTCGGAGGGGTCCGGGCGCACGGAATCGGTAGGGGCGCCGTTGGGGGACCGGCGGATGATGCGTTGGAAGAACAGGTTGTTGGGGATCATCAGGGTACTGCCATCCGCCTCCTGGATTGTGGTGAACATCAGGCTGCGGTCCACGGCGCGGCCTTTGATGCCATCGGGCAGGATCTCGATCTGTTGGCCGAGGTTATAGGGCCGCCAGATCCAGATGAACAGGGTGGCGGTGATGTTGCTCGCCATGGTCCAGACCGCAAGCAGTCCGACGCCCACCACCGCTAGCACACTGGCGATGGTGGTCCAGATCCCGTCCACGTTGATTCCCCAGAGCCGCAGCAGGATCAGCGCCAGCACGATCCACAATGCCACGGCGCTGGTCTTGCGCAGGACGCGGACGGTCTCCTCGGAGATATGAACGTGGCGGTGGGCACGGCGCAGGGCACGGTCCAGGCTGCGCTGGACCAGGGAGATCAGCAGTGCGCCCACTACCAGTACCCCCAGGCTGGGCAGCAACGCGGCCAGCGGGTGGGGTAGGTGGGTGGCGAGCCAAGCGGTGACGTGGTCCATGGTGTCGTAACCATACACCGGGGAGCGGTGCGTCACCAAGCCGTCGCCCCGGCGGCGTCACCCTATGGGCGGATGCCGCCGGGAGGCCGTGTGGTTCCTGTTTATTTCCGCGATGCGGCGGGAGCGGGTGCCGGTTGCGCCTCGCGCAGCAGGCTCTGTACCGCTTCCGCCACATCGTGGGCGGGGACATACTGGTCCACGTGGACGCCGGTGCGGGCCAGGCGGAACGCCTGTTTCAGGATCCGCTTTTCGCGCGCATTCCCGGTGAAGTCGGTTAACGCCCCGTTGCCTTGCCCCTGGCAAGGGTCGCCCGCGGGGGAATCGAAGCCTGGTCCCTTGGGTCCGGTGAGGCAGTTGATGGCATGTTGCAAGTGCAGGTGAACCAGGTTGAGATTGTCGGCTTGGACCGCGAAACCTGCGTGTTCCGTGGCAGTCTGGATTTCCCGGGCGGCGTCCGGCCGGGTGGCGGCGGCGCCGGATACGGGCAGCGTCAGGGTGGCGGCGAGGGCCGCGACGCAGACCAGCGGGCGGATGCGGGGGGGCAGACCTTTCATTGGGATCACCTCTGATGGTGGGCGCCGTTCGCGCCGTGGTGGTTCGGACCGGCCGGTGCCGGGGGGATGTCGGTCCATGGACGCCGGCTGTGCCGTGAATGGTGGAATTGGACCGGGGCTTGGAACGGAGGTTCACCCGCGCCGTGCGCACCCCGGTCGCGGCGGGAACTCCGCGGCGGCATACGGGTCTTTACAACCGGAATCCAGCGGTTCGGTCGCCGACGTGGGCGGCTGCCGGTTGGAATCCGTAACGTGATCAGAGACACCATGCGGCAATTCGATCGTGCGTTCTTCCGGGACGTCTGGCGGCTGAGCCGCCCCTACTGGCGTTCCGAGGAACGCTGGTCGGCGTGGGGCTTGCTGTTGGTCATTGTGGGGCTGACCCTCGGCATGGTCTATCTGAACGTGCTGTTCAACACTTGGTACAAAGAGTTCTACGACGCCCTGCAGCAACTCAACAAGACCGCCTTCGCCCACGCGCTGTTCCGCTTTACCTGGCTGGCGGTACTGTTCATCATCGCCGCCGTCTACCAACTCTATCTCAATCAGATGCTACAGATCCGCTGGCGGCGCTGGCTCACGGATCACTACCTAGGGGAGTGGCTCAAGGACCGCACCTATTACCACATGCAGGTATTCAGCGACGGCACCGACAACCCGGACCAGCGTATCAGTGATGACCTCTCCATGTTTGTCCGGCAGACCTTGACGCTGTCCCTGGGCCTGCTGAGTTCGGTGGTGACCCTGGCCTCGTTCATAGGCATCCTGTGGACCATTTCCGGGAGTCTGAGCTTCCACGTCCAGGGACGCTTGGTAGTGATCCCGGGCTATATGGTGTGGGCGGCGCTGGTCTATGCGGTAGTGGGGACCTGGCTTACCAACCGGATCGGCAATCCGCTGGTGCGCCTGAACTTCGATCAACAGCGCTACGAGGCGGACTTCCGCTTCAGCCTGGTGCGGCTGCGCGAGAACAGTGAAGGCGTGGCCCTCTACGGAGGGGAACCTCGGGAGCGCGATCACTTCATGGGGCGGTTCGGCCATGTATTCGGCAACTACTGGCGGATCATGATTCAACAGAAGCGCCTTACCTGGTTCACCTCCGGGTACGGACAGATGGCGGTGATTTTCCCGATTCTGGTGGCGGCGCCGCGGTTCTTCGCCAAGCAGATAGAGCTGGGCGGGCTGATGCAGATCGCCTCCGCGTTCGGACAGGTACAGGGGGCGCTGTCCTATATCGTCAACAGCTATGCGGATCTGGCCAACTGGCACGCGGTGGTGGATCGGCTGCGTACCTTCGAACGCAACATGGGGGACATCCGCGACCTGCGGGAGCGGCACGGGAGTATCCATGTCGAGCAGGCGGAGGCGTTGAAGGTGACTGGACTCGACCTCCGCTTGCCCGACGGCACGCCGTTGCTGAGCGGCCTTTCCCTGGACGTGGCGGCGGGGGAGACGCTCCTGATCATGGGTGCGTCCGGCTCCGGGAAGAGCACCCTGATCCGCGCCATTGCCGGACTGTGGCCCTTTGGCAGCGGCGAAGTGCAGCTTCCGCCCCGTACTCAGTCCTTGTTCCTGCCCCAGCGGCCCTATTTGCCCATCGGCACCCTGCGTGACGCGTTGCTCTATCCTTATGGAGACCCGGATACCGACCCGGTCCGGCTGCAGGGCGTGTTGGAGGAGTGCGGTTTGGGCGAACTGAGTGGGTTACTCGCGGAGTCCCGCCATTGGGCGCAGGTGTTGTCCCTCGGCGAGCAGCAGCGGATCGCCTTCGCGCGGGTGTTTCTGCAATGCCCGCGGTGGCTTTATATGGATGAGGCCACATCAGCCCTGGATGAGGCGGCGGAGCAGGCCCTGTATCGGAAACTGCGCACCGAGTTGCCAGAGAGTGCGGTGATCAGTGTGGGACACCGTTCGACCCTATTGGCGTATCATCAACGACGCTTGATGTTGTCCCGGGATGGGGCATGGCGGCAGGGCGGGGCCGCGGATTCCGTGGCCTCGGTGGTGTGGCCGTCCTGATTCGGGACCTGGGGCGTCTCAAGGGGCGCCGCGGAGCTGCCGAGAACCGGACGCCGGCGCTGGGCCTGGGACTTGCGGCGCGCCGGGCCGACGATATGGGAGGCTGGAGAACATGGATCACCTGGACGATGCGGAGGTTCCCGAGTGGGACGTGGCGCTGGAGGCGCTGATCCGCGAAGAATGTGAGATGCTCGGGCGGCCCCTGGACCTGGAGGATTTCCAGCGCTTGGCCCGCGACTATGATTTCCGCACCCATGATTTTCTCGCCACCGTGTGCCAGTTGGTGAGCTGTGGCAAATGGGTCCACCGGCTCCCCGGGGCCAGCGCCGCCGGCATATCCGAGACAGAGGTCGCGCGGCTCTATGTCTACGGGCGTATCGACGAGGACCTGGCGCAGAAGTATGGGGTAAGTTGGGAACCGCGGTCCGGTCCGCCACCGGTGACGCCATCGAAATAGGCCGGTAGCCGGGACGCGAGCGGCGCCGCCCTCCGGCGTGTGGCACGCGGGGTCAGGTGCGCGCCATGTCCACCAGCACGCGGCGTAGTTCTCCGGGCTCCGCGACCCGTCGGGGAAACTGGAAGCGCAGCCGGCCGTGCTCGGTATCCAGATCGAAGCCCTCCGGGTCGATGCCGAGCATGCGGGGAGACGCGCACTCCAGTGAGTGCATCGAACGGCAGTATTGTCTCATGGCCTCGCCATGGTCCGCGTTCATGTGGGCCACGGCGCCAGTCTCCGCGTCTTCCAGCCGCGCCGTGTCCATATCCAGCATGAACGCGTCTTTCCCGATCCAGTGGATGGCGCCGAAGCCACCGATGTAGCGTACCCGTTCCACATTCAGCCGGTAGAAGGAAAAATCTCCCATGCCCAGGTATTGTTGGGCCTCCGGCAGGTAGCGTATGAAGCGCCGGCGGAATGTCTCGCCCACCGCGGCGGGTTCGGCGCGCGCCAGCACCGTGACCCGTCCCACCGCCTGGGCGTCACCGCCGTGGCTCACAGCGCGGGCCAGCAGGCTGACTCGGGGATCGGCCAGTAGATTGCGGGTGTGTTCCGCGAGCTGGGAGATCAGCACATGGGGCGTGCCCTGGTGGTCGAGCACGTACGGGGCGAGGGAGCCGAATGGCCAGCCCCCCATTTCCACCGACAGGGTGGAGAGCACGCCGTTGAGACGGCTGCGCAGCAGGGTTCGGGCGGTGCCTGCGATCACGTCTTCAGACATTTTGGTGGATCTCCTAAAATCCGGCGCCACGCGCGGTTTATCCCGGTGCCGGGTGGGTCAGGGCGCGGACTTCACCATGCGGGCCGTGTAGCGCGTCAGGTAAACCGCCAGCGCCAGCAGCGGGACTGTCCACAACGCGGACAGGCCGTACAACGCACCCAGGCCGACGTAGCTTTGCAGCGGGCCCAGGGCGTAGGACCCGATTCCCTCGCCAGCCATCAGGGCCGCCACCAGCACCCCGGCCACCTGGGTCTGCGCGCCGGGGAAACAGCGCAGCGCGAAGGACATGGCGTAGGGGTAATAGATGCTGCATGCGGCGCCGGCAGCGGCGTAGGCCGCCACCAATGCCCACGGGCTGGTGAGTTGGGATACCGCGAGGAAGCACAAGCCGATGGTCACCGGCGCTGCCTGGTACTGGGCGGCGGGGGAGAGCCAGCGTTGCGGCAGGACGCCGAGCCCCACCCGGAATAGGGTCATGGAACCCCAAAACGCGGACAATGCCCAGGCGCCGTAGCGCGCCGGGAACGGATGGGTGACGCTGAGGTAGATCTTGGCCCAACTCCCAAACGTTCCTTCGCAGATCGCGTAGATCAGCACCGCCGCGCCGAACAGGATCAATGGACGTCGCGACGGCGTTTCCCCACCGCCAACCGTCACCACCTCCGAGCCCGGCATCCCCTGGATGTGCATGCCGGAGGAAGTGGCCAACAGCAATGCGAAACCCGCGGCCAGCAGCGCCGGCCACAGCCACCAGTGGAGGAGGTTTACGGCCAGGTGCAGCGCCAGGGGCGAGAGTGCGGTGCTGCCGCCGATCCCCGCGTTCAGCACCGTGACCGCGGCCGTGGCGCGGTCCGGGAACAGCGCGGCAGCGAAGTGATTGATCGCCGCCAGCGTGAGTCCGAAGCCCAAGCCCAGGAACGCGGTTTCCGCCATCAGTAGGAGGTAGGCGGGCCAGTGGCCGGCGGCCCCGGCGCTGCTCGCCAGCAGCACGAGCGCCGTCAGGTTGCACGCCAGTCCGAGGCGGAACACGCCCAGGGCCCCGAACCGCGTCTGCAAAGGGCCTGCCGCCAGGGCACTCAGGATCGCGCCGCCGGTCATGGGCAGGAACAGGGCACCATAGGCGGCGGCCGACAGGCCAAACGGCGGCGCCTCCAGCAGATTTCCCAACGCCGGGATCAGGACGAAGGCGCAGCCCTGGAGCATGCCCGCGGTGTACACCTGTAGCACCATGGAGGGGGGTCTAGCTCGCATGTTCACCAGTCTCCTGCGGTGGTTGTCACGGCGCCGAACAGGACCGGGCGTATACCCCGCGGTTCGCCTGCCCGCGCCCGTGCGATCGACGTTGGCGAGACACGCGGTTTAGTGTGAATGGTGTTTATGCGAGTTCCAGGCGTTCAAGCCGGTACATACCGCGTTGCGTTCAACCACGGAAACCATTTCGGAACAGTGGCGTGTTTGTCCGTAGGTTCCGTGGCCGTTTTTATGATACGGCCCCAAACTATGCGCCATTCGGGCCATGCCAGTCACCCTGCGCAAAGCGGGCACCCAGGTGTTCGGCGACCCGCAATGCCTGGGCCATGATGGTCAGGGACGGATTTACCGCGGCGATGGAGGGCATGAAGCTGCCGTCTACCACGAACAGGTTGTCCAGATCGTGGGCGCGGCCGTAGGGATCCAGGACGCTGGCGGCGGGGTCCGTTCCGAACCGCAGGGTGCCCACTTGGTGGGCGACCCCGTCGATTCCCAGGGTCTGGGAAAAGATCAATGGGAAGCCGAGACGGCGCAGGAGACCGCGCCACTTGCGCAGCAGGCGCTGGTGCGCCGTGCGGTTGTTCGGGGTGTAGTGGAGCTGGATGCGGCCGGTGTCGGTCAGGGTGACGCGGTTGTCGGGACGCGGCAGGTCTTCGGTGGTCAGCCACCAGTCCACGGAGTGCTGCCCGAACCAGTCCGTGAAACGACGTGGCAGGCGGGGGCGCTGGGCCCGGAGTACTGCCCCGGTGACCTTGCCGAGGGTCTGCACGTGTCCCAGGGGAAAGGGAAAATCCGCATCCCCCGAGTCATCGTAGAAGTCGTTCAGTCCGATGGTCTTCTGAAACACCGTGGGGTTGGAACGCCAGGGTGCCAGCCCCAGCATCACGGAGTTGAGGTGGCACATGTAATTGCGGCCCACCAGCCCGGATCCGTTGGCGAGCCCGCGGGGGTGGGCCGCGCTGGCAGAGGCGAGTAACAGGGCCGCGGAGTTGACCGCGCCGGCGGCGACGATTACCACCCGTGCCGTGAGCTGTTCGGTGCCGTTCGGCCCGTGCAATTCCACGCCGGTTACGCGGCGTCCGTCCGCGGAGGTATGTAAGCGTGTGACCCGGCTTCCAGTGCGCAAGGTGACGTTGGGGTGAGCAAGCGCCGGGCGCACGGCACTCATTTCCGCATCGCCCTTGGCCTGTACCAGGCAGGGAAAACCGTCGCAGGTGTCGCAGCGTACGCAAGGGCTCGCCTCGGGCCGGGTCTCGTCCAGGTGCACTGCGAGGGGCAGGTGGAACGGGCGCAGGCCGAGCGTGCCCAGCCGCGCGACCAGTTGCGCCATGACCGGTTCGTGGCGGACCGCGGGATAAGGAAAGGGGCCCGTGGCGGGCGGCTCGGTGGGGTCCTCGCCGCGCTGGCCGTGCGCGTAATACCACTGCTCGGCCTGATCGTAATAGGGTGCGAGGTCGCGGTACTGGATCGGCCATGGTGACGTCTCGCCGCCGTGGTGACGCCGCGCCCCGAAGTCCGCCTCGCGTCGCCGCAGCAGCGCGGCACCGTACAGCTTGGTATTTCCACCGACGTGGTAGCCAGTCACGGGATGGAAGGGTCGTCCCTGCCCATCGAGCCATTGCTCGTCGGTGTGATAACGGTGGTGATGGAACACTGCTTCCGGGTCCCAGTTCCCTTTGCCGCGTGGCAGAAAATCTCCACGTTCCAACAGCAGCAGCTTGAGGCCGGACGGTGCCAAGGCGCGTGCCAAGGTACCGCCGCCGGCGCCGGTGCCGATGATGATGATGTCCGCATCCACTCGGTGGCCCCTCCTTGAACGTGGTCTGGATCCCGGCCCATCCTACATGAGACCGCACCTATTCCGTGCCGTTCCGGCAGCGCCGCCGCCGTTAGCCATGCACCGGTGGGTTGGGATCCCTCCGGCGGCTAGCGCCGCGACCCCGCGCCTATTCCTGCGGCGGAAGTTCCAGGGGATGCCGGGTGCGTAGTTGTCCCCAAGCCAGGACGGCGAGTCCGACGAAGATCAGGGCCATGCCGGCCGCCTCAGCGGGCGCGGGGCGCTCACCGAGCTGGAGCCATGCGCTGGAGATGCCCACCATGGGTACCGCCAGGGTCCCCATGCCGGCGATGCCCGCGGGCAGCCGGTCCAGGGCATAGAGCCACAACAGCCACGCCAGCGCGGTGGCGAAGATCGCGTTGTAGGCCAGGGCACCGGCGAAATAGGCCGACCACACCAGCGCCTGGGGTTCGCGCCACCACGCCATCAGGACCAACGGAACCGCGCCCAGCAGCATCTGCCATGCGGTGAGGGAGAGCAGATCCAACTGCGCGCGGCGGCGCAGATGCTTGGCCCAGATCGCCGACAGGGCCCAGGATACTCCCCCCAGGATCGCCAGCACGGCGCTCGCGGTGTGGGCGTGGAACCGCCATGGCTGCAGGATCATGACCAGTCCGGCAAAGGCAAGGGGTATGGCGAGCCACTGGACACCGCGGATGCGCTCGCCCAGCAGTGGCCACGCCAGGACCAGTAGCCACAGGGGCATGGTGTAGGCGAGCACCGCGGTCTTGCCGGCGCCGCCGTGCACCAGGGCCATGATCACGAATCCCAGGAAGCCCGTGGTTTGCAACAGGCCGAGGATCAGGGTTCCGGACAGGTGCTGCGGACGCAGTGGGCGGCGGGTGGCCCACAGGACCGCGAACAGCGCCAGCGCGCCGAGCACGGCCCGCAGGGCTGCGAAAGTAAACGGCCCGGAGAACCGCAGCACCTGCTTCATCACCACCCAGTTGTAGCCCCAGATGAGGGCCAGGGCAGCGAGGGCCAGGGCCGCTGGCGCGGCGGGCTTGCGGGGCATGGGCAACCTCCAGGGTGACGGTCGGCGGGCACTGCGGACTGCGCGTCGACCAGGAGCCGGTCCGATTCGTCATGGTACTACCGCTACGCTCGATGATCGGCCCAACGCTCCGATCCTGTTCGTCACATAGCGCCCGCCATGTTCCGCTACATGAACAACGCGGGCTAGCGTATTCTACCGTACTCCAATTGCACCCGACGCAGGCCGGTTTCCGGCCGCGGGGCTTATGGAATTTGCCCGCACCATCCGCTATACTTCGGCCGTCGCAGGTGTCGTGAGTCCGGCTGTCTCGGTAGTCCCTTTGGGTGTCTCCCGCAAAGTCCGCCCACGTCGCTGCACATCGTCCTATCCGTAATTGCTTGAGGTCTTGTTATGCGCACCGGTACTGTCAAGTGGTTCAACGAAGCCAAGGGTTTCGGTTTCATCTCGCCGCAGGACGGCGGGGAAGACGTGTTCGTGCACTACTCCGCCGTCAAGGGTTCCGGTTTCCGGACTCTAGCGGAGGGTCAGAGCGTTACTTTTGAGGTTGAGCGCGGCCCCAAGGGCCTGCAGGCGACTGAGGTCAGCGCCGTCAGCTGAGCATCGAGCGCAGCGCATTTCCCCGACCCCGCCGCAAGGCGGGGTTTCTATTGCCGGCGTTCTTTCATATGGGCATCGGTCCGGGCTGTCCGCCGATGCCTGAATATCCGGCTGGAATCCGATTGTGTATAATCCCGCGTCCCTATCCCGGCCGCGTCCTCCGTCCGTCATGACTGAACTCACCGACGAAGTCGCCCGGCGCCGTACCTTCGCCATTATCTCGCACCCGGATGCCGGTAAGACCACGCTCACCGAGAAGCTGCTGCTGTTCGGTGGCGCGATCCAGCTCGCCGGTGCCGTCAAGGGCCGCAAGGCATCACGTCACGCCACTTCCGACTGGATGGAGCTGGAGAAACAGCGTGGAATTTCGGTGACCTCATCGGTCATGCAGTTTCCCTACGAGGGGCGGATCATTAACCTGCTGGATACCCCGGGCCACGAGGATTTCTCTGAGGATACCTACCGGACGCTCACCGCGGTGGACTCCGCGCTCATGGTGATCGACGGCGCCAAGGGCGTGGAGGCCCGCACCATCAAGCTGATGGAAGTGTGTCGTCTGCGTGACATGCCGATCATGACCTTCATCAACAAGTTGGACCGCGAAGGCCGTGATCCCGTTGAGCTCATGGATGAGATCGAATCGGTGCTGGGGATCCGCTGCGCGCCGGTTACCTGGCCGATCGGCAGCGGACGCCGGTTTCGCGGCGTGTATCATTTGGTGGACGACAGCGTGCGCTTTTTCGACGCAGCGCAGTCCGGGCGTGGCGGCCGGCTGCCGGAGGGCAGGACCGTCCACGGGCTCGACAACCCGCTGCTCGATACAATGATTGGGGATCAGGCCGCAGAGTTGCGTGCGGAGGTGGAGCTGGTTCGGGGCGCGAGTCATGCATTCCACGCGCAAGAGTACGCCAAGGGCGCACTCACGCCGGTGTTCTTCGGCTCTGCCCTCAGTGCGTTTGGCGTAAAGGAATTGCTGGACAGCTTCGTCGCCTACGCACCCGTGCCACAAGCCCGCGCGGCGGTCACCCGCGCGGTCGAGCCCGGGGAGGACGCATTCAGCGGCTTCGTGTTCAAGATCCAGGCGAACATGGACCCCCAGCACCGGGACCGGATCGCCTTTCTGCGGATTACCTCGGGGGTCTATGCCAAGGGCATGAAGATGCGCCAGGTCCGGATCCGGCGCGATGTGCTGATCGCCAACGCCATGACCTTCATGGCGCGCGAGCGCGAGCACGTGGATAAGGCGTATCCCGGCGATATCATCGGCCTCTACAATCACGGCACGATTCAGATCGGCGATACCTTCACCGCGGGGGAAGACCTGAAATTCACCGGCATACCAAACTTTGCCCCGGAGCTGTTCCGGCGTGTGGTGTTGCGCGATCCGATGCGCATGAAGGCGGTGCAGAAGGGGCTGGATCAGTTGAGCGAAGAGGGCGCCACCCAGGTGTTCCGGCCGCTGATCGGAAACGACCTGATCCTGGGCGCGGTGGGCGCGCTGCAGTTCGACGTGGTTGCCTACCGACTCCAGCACGAGTACGGCGTCGATTGTACGTACGAAGCGGTGAACGTGAACGCCGCCCGTTGGGTGGAATGCGAAGATCCCCGGCGGCTGGAGGAATTCCGCCGCAAGGTGGAGCTGCATCTGGCCATGGACGGAGCGGGTAGCCTGACCTACCTAGCCCCCAGTCGCGTCAACTTGGAACTTACCTTGGAACGTTGGCCCGAGGTGCATTTCCGCGCCACCCGCGAACACTGACCGGGCCAGGCGCCTGGGTTCGCGTCCGCGGCTACTCCTGGAAGCGCTGGAATACCAAGCAGGCGTTGGTGCCGCCGAAGCCAAAGCTGTTGGACATGACCGTGTTGAGCCGTACGTTGTCGCAGCGTTCGCGCACCACCGGCATGCCTTGCGCGGCTGGGTCCAATTCGATGATGTTCGCCGACGCGGATACGAAACCCGCTTCCATCATCAACAGGGAGTAGATGGCTTCGTTGACGCCGGCGGCGCCAAGGGCGTGGCCGGTGAGGGATTTGGTAGAGGCGATGAGCGGAATCTGCTCCCCGAAGGTCGCGCGGATCGCCTCCAGTTCCCGGGCATCACCCACCGGTGTGCTAGTGCCGTGGGCATTGATGTAGTCAGGTGTGCCTTGCACGGTCGCCATGGCTTGGCGCATACAGCGTACCGCGCCCTCTCCGGAGGGCGCCACCATGTCGTGGCCGTCCGATGTGGCACCGTAGCCCACCAGTTCGGCGTAGATCTTCGCGCCGCGTGCCCGTGCGTGCTCCAATTCTTCCAGTACCACGATCCCGCCGCCGCCGGAGATTACGAAACCGTCGCGCGCCGCGTCGTAGGGCCGCGAGGCGGTTTTCGGGGTGTCGTTGAATTTGGAGGACAATGCGCCCATGGCGTCGAACAACAGGGTCATGGTCCAATGTACTTCTTCGCCGCCGCCGGCGAAGACCAGATCTTGCTTGCCGAGCTGGATGATCTCGTAGCCGTTTCCGATGCAGTGCGCGCTGGTGGCGCAGGCGGAACTGATGGAGTAGTTCACGCCCTTGATCCGGAACGCGGTGGACAGATTCGCGGAGGTGGTGCTGCCCATGGTGCGTGGAACCATGAACGGACCCACCTTCCGGGCCCCCTTAGTGCGCAACAGGTCGGTGGCGGCCAGATTGTTGGCGGTGGATGCCCCGCCGGACCCGGTGATGAGCCCGGTGCGCGGGTGGGATACGGCGGACTCATCGAGGCCCGCGTCCGCGATGGCGTCGACCATCGCCAGATAGCTGAACGCGGCGGCGTCTCCCATCATCCTGCGCAGGCGGCGGTCGATGCGCTCGGTGATGTCGAGCCGGATCGGCCCATGCAGATGGCTGCGAAAACCCAGCTCCGCGTATTCCGGGCAGAACTCGATGCCGGAGCGCCCTTCCCGCAACGAATCGAGCACTTCCTGACGGTCGTTCCCGATGCTGGAGACTATCCCCAGGCCAGTGATGACCACGCGCCTCACGCTCGACCCCCTAAAAAGTGTCAGTAGTGGTGAAAAGGCCGACCCGCAGGCTGGAGGCCGTGTAGATTTCTCGGCCATCCACCTCCATGTATCCGTCAGCGATCCCCATGTACAACCGGCGCATGATGATACGTTTCAACTCGATCCGGTAGGTCACGCGCGAGTTCTTCGGGGTGATCTGTCCGGAGAATTTTACCTCTCCGACACCCAGCGCGCGCCCGCGTCCCGGCCCTCCCTTCCATCCCAGGAAGAACCCAAGCAACTGCCACATGGCGTCCAGCCCTAGGCAGCCGGGCATTACCGGGTCCCCCACGAAGTGGCAGTCAAAAAACCACAGCCCGGGGTTGATGTCCAACTCTGCGATGATCTGCCCTTTCCCATGAGCGCCACCGTCGTCGGCAATGCGGGTGATGCGGTCGAACATCAGCATCGGTGGGAGCGGAAGCTGCGCGTTTCCGGCCCCGAACAGTTCGCCGCGCGCGCATTGGAGAAGTTCGTCCCGGGAATACTCGTTTCGCTTAAGCACTGATTGTCGTCCCATCCGGGTGGTGATCGAGGCCCGCCCGTTCGACCCCGCGCGTAGGGTGCGCGGGCCGAGCGGGGTATGGCGTGCGGTGCGCGTATGGAAGCCCGCGCGCTCCGGCGCTGCGACGCGCTCGCCGACCAGCTGCCGGGATCTGGGAGGCCGGTGGAAGTCCTGCCGGGAACGGGGCAACCGCTCGCGCGCGGGATAGGTTACCACAACCACCTACGCCCATGCCGGTCCCGCGCGCGCCGCGATGTGGATCGGTTCTGGTATCGGGAGAGCCGGGTAACTATATATTTCTAATGTGAATTAACTGCAGATCCGCGATTCGGGTGGATTCCAGGTGTTGGTGACGAGGCCTTTCATTCTCTTAAAAATTCGCTAGAATCGGCTGACCCAATATATTGCACACCCAGACGTGCCTGCGCCGGACGGCGTTCGGGATGCATTGGTAATACCGTGGCAGGGGGGATCTTGGTGAACATCAATTCAATCAAAAGCGCGTACCGACGTTACGCTCGTGTGTACGATGCCCTGTTCGGTCCTATCTTTCATCCGGCACGCAAACTCATCGTTGAGGCCCTGGATACCCGGCCTGGGGAGCGGGTGTTGGAAGTAGGGGTAGGGACTGGATTGTCTTTGCCGCTGTATCCCGCCGATGCCCGGGTGGTGGGGATCGATATTTCCAAGGAGATGCTGGACAAGGCCCGCCAGCGCGTGGAACGCGGCCGTTTATCCCAGGTGGAGGCGGTACTGGAGATGGACGCCGAGGACATGCGGTTTGCGGACAACACCTTTGATAAAGTGGTGGCGATGTACGTGGTGTCGGTGGTCCCGGATCCGGCGCGCCTGGTGGACGAGATGCGCCGCGTATGCAAGCCGGGGGGGGAGATCTTTATCGTGAATCATTTTCGTTCCCGGCATCCGCTGCTGGGTGCCTCGGAGGAGTTCATCTCCCCGCTGTCGAACATTGCGGGTTTCCGCCCCGATATGGATCTGGACGACTTCCTCGAAGCCACGCAGTTGGATGTGGTAGAGGCGTGCCGGGCCAACCTGTTCGGTTATTGGAAGGTGCTGCGTTGCCGCAGTACCCTGAAGGAACCCTTGGTGGCCTGACCGGAGTGACGTATGCTTGCCCCCGCACATCCGCCGACGAATGCCGTACCTGGGGCATATGCACCGTAAGCCGGGTGTTTTCCACCATGACGGGTGACGTTTCTGACGGATGACTGATTGCACGCACGCGATCACCGCTTGCCCGAGTCTGGAGATATGGTGTGAATCCGCCCCTGTCTCAACGGATTAGCGTGGTCTTGGCGAGACTCGCCAAGGGCTCGCGGAGACACTCGTGCGGCGCGCCGCGAGATGGCATGACTCATGCTTAGCGGCCAGTGGTCCCGACCCCGGTTCGGTCATTGAAGGTTTGAACCCCTTCTCAACGTGCCCACCCGGGGGTCCGGGTAGGCCTGAGCGAAGTTCTTGAGGAGTAGTATGGCAGCCGATACCCCGGAGGATATCAACCGGCAGCGGCGGCGGTTTCTCACGGCCGCCACCACGGTGGTGGGAGGCGTGATCGTCGGTCTGGCGGCCACGCCCTTCATCAAATCCATGGAACCCAGCCTTGCCGCTGAAGCGGCGGCGATTCCCATCGATGTGGATGTCAGCAAACTGGAGCCCGGCCAGTTGCTGACCGTGATGTGGCGTTCCCGCCCGGTCTGGATCCTGCACCGCGGCGCGGCGCAGCTCAAGACTTTGCAGGATCCGCAGCTGGTCGCGCGGCTCAAGGACCCGGATTCCAAGCAGCCGCAGCAGTTCGGTGCCCCGGTGGAGAACTGGCACCGATCGCTGAAGCCGGAATTGTTCGTGGCGGTGGCCATCTGCACCCATCTGGGCTGCATCCCCACCTACCGGCCGGAAATCGCGCCTGCCGACCTCGGGCCCACTTGGGTCGGCGGTTTCTTCTGCCCTTGCCATGGATCGCGCTACGACCTGGCCGCCCGCGTCATCGACGGCTCGCCGGCGCCTCTCAATATTCCCATCCCCCCTTACCACTACCTGGGCGATACCCTGCTCCGGGTAGGCTCGCTGAAGGGCGGCAAGGATCAGAACTGGCAGCCGGCGATCTGGTGATCGGGTGTCTTTGAGGACAACAAACGATGGTTAACAAGCCTTCAGCGCTGCGCCAGTGGATCGACGACCGGTTCCCACTGACTGAATTATGGAACGAGCACCTGGCGAAATACTATGCGCCTAAAAACTTCAATTTCTGGTATTTCTTCGGTTCCCTGGCCCTGCTGGTGCTGGTGAACCAGATCGTCACCGGGATCTTCCTGGCGATGAATTACACGCCGACCCCGCAGGGCGCGTTTGCCTCCGTCGAGTACATCATGCGCGACGTGCATTGGGGATGGCTGATCCGCTACATGCACGCGGTGGGCGCCTCCGCGTTCTTTATCATCATTTATCTGCATATGTTCCGCGGCCTCATGTACGGCTCCTATAAAAAGCCGCGGGAGCTGATTTGGATCATCGGCGTCGCCATCTATATCCTGCTGATGGCCGAGGCGTTCATGGGTTATTTGCTGCCGTGGGGGCAGATGTCATTTTGGGGCGCCACGGTTATTACGTCGCTGATCGGCGCTATCCCATATATCGGGGGTCCGCTGGAGGTGTGGTTGCGGGGGGACTTCGCGATCTCCGGGGCTACCCTGCACCGGTTCTTCGCGTGGCACGTGGTGCTGATACCGCTGTTGCTGCTGGTGCTGATCCTGCTGCACATCATGGCGCTGCACCAGGTGGGATCCAACAACCCGGACGGTGTGGAGATCAAGAAGCACAAGGACGCCAACGGCGTGCCTCTGGACGGCATTCCTTTCCACCCGTACTACACGGTTAAGGATCTGTTCGGGGTCGGCGTCTTCCTGGTGCTGTTCTGCGCCATCGTGTTCTTCGGGCCTGACTTCTGGGGGTGGTTCCTGGAACACGACAATTTCGTGCGCGCCAATCCCCTGCAGACGCCGCCGGAGATCCGGCCGTTGTGGTATTTCCTCCCGTTCTACGCCATCCTGCGATCCATTCCCAACAAGCTCATGGGTGTGGTTGGAATGGGCGTCTCCATCGTCATCCTGTTCGTGATGCCGTGGATCGACCGCCATCACGTAAAGTCCCATCGTTACCGTGGGGCCCTGTACCGGATCGCGCTGATTGGTTTCGCGGTGACCTTCGCGATCCTGGGTTACCTGGGTTCGCAGCCTCCGACGCCCTACCATGCGGACCTCGGGTTCCGGATTACCGAGCTCTATTTCTCGTTCTTCATCCTGTGCGCCGTCTACAGCAAGCAGCGCAGTACCGGCTACTATGTGGGAAGTCTGGTCTTCGCGGCAGTCGCGATCTTCGTGCTCGACTGGTTGCGGGTGGGGGACATCCCGGTACATTTCATGTTGCGCAGTTGGTGGATCCCGGGGCTCTATTGGGCCGCGTTCCTCCTGCTACCAATCTTCACGCGGCTCGCGGAGCCGCTTCCTGTTCCGGAACGGGTGACATTCAAATGAGAGCCGTGATCGTTTCCGTTCTGCTCGCCCTATGCCTGCCGGCCGGTGCCGCGGTTGCTTCGGAGTCCGGGCCGGCCCTGTCGCCAGGGATCTCGATCAACCTGTCTGATACGATGGCGCTGCAACGCGGCGCGCGCGATTTCTTCAATTCGTGCAGCGGGTGCCACTCCCTGCAGTACGTGCGCTACAGTCAGCTACAGACCGATCTAGGCCTTACCGCCAAGGAGGTCGAAACCAACTTTATCTTTACCGGCAAGAAGATCGGGGATCAGGTCACGGTGGCGATGCCAGAGGCGCGTGCGGCCAAATGGTTCGGAATTGCGCCACCCGACTTGACTGACGTTGCCCGGGTGCGCGGCGCTGACTGGCTATACCGTTACCTAACGGGTTTTTATCTGGACAGCTCGCGTCCGAGCGGAGTGGACAACATCGCTTTCCCGAAGGTCGCGATGCCGGATGTCGTATGGCAGATGCAGGGGTGGCAGGCTCCTGTGTACAGTCAAGTGCGAAATGCCGACGGTACGCTGGAGAAGGTCATCACCGGCCTGCAGCAAGTGCAGCCGGGGACGATGACGCCGGCCCAGTTCCACAGTTGGGTCCAGGACGTGGTGACCTTCCTGGTCTATACCAGCTACCCGCATAAACTGGAAAGTGACCACCTGGGTGTATGGATCACGCTATTGCTCGTGTTGTTCACGATCCTTGCCTATCTGCTCAAGAAGGCCTACTGGGAAGACGTACATCACCCAGCCGCGTAGCGGGAGGCTGCAAGCGCGGGAGCTGATCCTGACAGTACTGGGTGTGGGCACCCTCGGTGTTGCCCACACCCGGTAGCCCGAGCGCGGCGCCGGCGCCGGACGCTCGCGATTCCCGCCACCTATCTTTGACCCCTCGTCGCTGTCATAATCACAAACCTAGGTGGGTTTTTGTTCCGGTCGCGCCAGCGGCGGATGCCCCACTTTGCAGGCGCATGGCGAGCGGCGCCTGCGGTGGTCCTGCGCTTTCCGCGCGCAGGGACGGACTGCCCGCGCAGGCCGACCGGGGCGCAACGGGGACTGCGACGAGCATGAATCTCGGATGGGGAGAGCTGAAGAAGGGCGTGGAGCGGCTGGTGTGGGCCGAGGAGGGCCCTGACCAGAGCCCGGCGCGCCGGCGCGTCGTCTACCCGCTGCGTTTGACGTGGGCCGTGTTCCGGGAGCTAGCCGAGGGGCAACTCACCCTGCGTGCCATGAGCCTGGTCTACACCACGTTGCTGTCCCTGGTGCCGCTCCTGGCCTTGAGTTTTTCGGTTCTCAAGGCTTTCGGTGTCCACAATCAGATCGAGCCGTTCCTGTTCCATGTCCTCGCGCCGTTGGGCGAGCGTGGCGTAGAGATCGCCAACCGGATCATCGAATTCGTCGATAACCTGAAAGTTGGAGTGTTGGGTGCCATCGGGCTGGCGATGTTGATTTACACAGTCGTATCGCTGATCCAGAAAATCGAACATTCCTTCAACTATATCTGGCATGTCACTCGTCTGCGGCGTATGGCGCAGCGTTTCAGCGATTATCTGAGCGTGATCCTGATCGGCCCGGTCCTGATATTCTCCGCGATCGGGATAACCGCTTCCGTCCTGAACAACTCGATCGTGCAGCAGTTGACGGCCATCGAGCCGTTTGGGACGGCGATCTTTCTGCTTGGCAAGCTGATCCCGTATTTCCTGATCATCGGTGCGTTCGCGTTTATCTATACTTTCATTCCCAACACCCGGGTGCAGTTCCGGGCGGCCATGACCGGCGCGGTAGTGGCCGGCGTGCTATGGGAGAGCGCCGGTTGGGCGTTTGCCTCCTTTGTCGTAAGCTCGACACGGTATACCGCGATCTACTCAAGTTTCGCGATCCTGGTCATGTTCATGATCTGGCTATACATGAGTTGGCTGATCCTATTGGTGGGCGCGACGATCGCGTTCTACGTGCAACATCCAGAGCATCTCGCGGCGCATCGGCGCCGGCCCCGCATCAGCGCTCGCTTGCGCGAACATCTGGCCTTGTTGGTGATGGTGCTGGTTGGGCGGCACTACTATGAGGGCCGCCCCGCCTGGACGGAGGACGACCTGCTGCGACGCCTGCGGATACCCATGGAGGCGGTGGACTCGGTGCTCGAACCGCTGGTGAGAAACGGGCTGCTGATCCTGACTGCTGACGATCCGCCAACCTACCTTCCGGGGCGCGATCTGGAGACGATTCGGAGCAAGGCCGTGCTGGACGTGGTGCGGACCGCGGAGGAGTCGGCAGGCGCGGATCTGGGTGCCGGTGCGCCGTTGCGCTCGGAACCGGGGGTGGAGGCGATCCTGGCGCGGATGGATCAGGCGGTCCAGTCGGCGCTGGGCGAAAGCACCGTGAAACAGCTGGTGGTTGCGGACACCGTCCGCGCCGCGGTGCCGCGGAGCTAACTCCTGTGTCCACGGCCCGGTGGCAACTGCTAGGGAAGGGCGCGCGCCGGCACGGGATCGGAACCGCGGCCGTGCGCAAACGCGTGGGCGTGGCGCTGCTGTTCATCGTGCCGATGAGTAGTGTTGCCGGGCCCGCCGGTATGGCGGACGGCAGATCGATAGTCCTGCACGGGAATGGTACCGGTGCCAGCGCCTGCGCGAGGTGCCATGGTGCCAACGGCGCCGGCAACGCCGCTGCGGGTTTCCCTCGGCTGGCGGGTATCGACGCCGCCTATTTGACCAAGCAACTTGATGATTTTGCGAGCGGCCAGCGCGAGAATCCGGTAATGCAAGCGATCGCACGCGCCTTGACTCCGGACCAGCGGCGGGCAACGGCGGCCTATTTCGCGGCGCGTGCGCTCCCATCCGGTCCGCGGCGTTCCGAGTCGAAGTTGCTGGCCCAAGGCAGGAAGCTTGCCACATTGGGAGACTGGAGCCGAAACATCCCGGCCTGTGTCCAATGCCACGGCCCCGGCGCGCGCGGGGTTCCGCCGCATTTCCCCGCACTCGCCGGGCAGCACGCGGCTTACGTAGAGGCGCAGATCCAGGCGTGGAAGAAAGGTAGCCGGCGGAATGACCCGGATGGCCTGATGCGGGGTATAGCCGCGCGTTTGTCCGCGGGACAGGTCAGGGCCGTTGCAGCCTATCTGGAGGACCCGGATATCCGTGTAGTCCACCACCACCCGGACGGCGCGCTACCCGCGTGGCAAGCGGCACCGGCCGACGGGACCCGGTTCCGTCCGCCGGCCGACGCACAAATCCCGGACAACGCATTCGGGCGGATGGTGCGGCGCGGCGAGAGCCTGTTTGTTGATACCCAGCAATTGCGTGGCAAGTACGTGGGCAATGGGCTGAGCTGCGTCAATTGCCATCTCGACCGTGGCCGCAGGGCGGGGGCCGCGCCGATGTGGGCGGCCTATGTGCACTACCCCGCGTTCCGTCGCAAGACCGGTACGGTCAGCACCCTGGCGGAGCGGATCCAGGGTTGTTTCCGTTACAGCGAGAACGGGACGGCGCCGGCGGCCGACGGAGGCGTCATCAAGGCCCTGGAGACCTATTTCTTCTGGATGGCCAAGGGGGCGCCGGTGGGCGCGCAGCTGCAGGGCCGCGGTTATCCGAAACTGACGAAACCCGTGCGATCCCCGGACGTCACGCGCGGGGCCAAGGTATTTGAGGTCCACTGCGCCATCTGCCACGGCGCCAGTGGTCAGGGATATCGGTTCGACGGCAAATATATTTTTCCCCCGCTATGGGGTTCGGAATCCTACAACTGGGGTGCCGGCATGCACCGGATCGATACGGCTGCGGCGTTCATCAAGGCCAACATGCCGCTGAGTGAGCCGGAGCGCCTGACCCTGCAGCAGGCGTGGGACGTGGCGGCCTTCGTCAATAGCCATGAACGTCCCCAGGACCCGCGTTTCAAGGGGAGCGTGCAGGCGACCAGGAAGGCCTACCATCGGCATGATTGCCTGTATGGCCGCCGTGTGCGGGGGAGGGTGCTCGGTACGCCGCCGTAGAGCCAGTCCGCCCGCGGGACCGATCAGGTCCGGGTGAACCACGCCGTGCCGGGTAGACGTTCGTGGGTGCGAGGGCTAATGTTCCACCAGATCCTGATAGGCATGCCAACTGGCGTGGCCGATCAGGGGCAGGGTGATCACCAAGCCGAGATAGGCGGTCAGCAGTCCGATAGTGGTCAACCCCAGGATGAGTCCCGCCCAGATTGCCATCAAGCCCGGGTTCTGTTGCACCGCGCGCACGCTGGTTACGATGGCGGTGACCACGTCGGTTTCCCGATCGAGCAACATGGGGATGGAGATGGCGGTGAAGGAGAATACCAACGCCGCAAATACCGCACCTACCGTGCCGCCTATCGCCAGGAACAGCAGGTTGCCTCCCGACAGAAATACCTCGCTGTAGAAGCCTTGCCAATTGCTGATGGCGTGACGGTAGAACAGGGCGAAGATAAGGTTCGCCACGAGCAGCCAAGTCAGCAGAAAAACCAGCAGGGTTATCCCCATGAAGCTGATCTGGCTGCGATTGACCGACCATGCGCCGAGGGCGGAACCCAGGGTGGGGTGCCGTCCGAGGCGCAGGCGGCGGCTGACGTCGTAGAGCCCGACCGCGAGTATCGGGCCGAGCAGCACGAAGCTGAAGGCCACCGGGACCAGCCAGGGTAAGAGATGGGTGGACGCGAGCCCGAGGGTGAGGACCGCACCCATCAGCGCGAAGATCAACCCGTAGGTCAGGCTGACCTGGGGTGCACTGCGCAGATCCCGCCAGCCGGCGGCCAGCCACGCCCGCGGTCGATCCAGTGGACGCAGGCGGATGCGGGGGATCTCTAGTCCGCTCGAATACGCAGCATGGGCCATTGCATGCCTCCCTCGTCGTTGCCCGTGGTTCCGCGTAACCACGGTCGTTATTCTGGCCCCGGACCCGTCATCCCGGTGTATGCCGCGGCACGCCCGGTCCGGTGTCGCCCTACTACAAGTCTAGTCCATCCGTACCTCGACAGCCGAGAGCGGATCAGCCGCGGAGCCAATGCAGCAAGTCCTCGCGGGCCTCAGCGAGGCCTTTGTAGGCGAGGGCCGCCGGCGCCATGGAGGTGATGGCGGCGGCCAGCCGCCGGCGCTGGGCCGGGTCGTCGCGCAGATCGGCGCAGGGGACGAAGTAGGTCCGAATCGTGAACAGGGTGGCTTCGACCTGGGGTAGGCCCCACACCACTTGGCGTTCCACCCGCAGGTACCAGGGGCGGGCCGCAGGCCGGAATCGTCGTCCGCGCCAACGCAACGGATCGCGGCCCGGCGGCGGATCCGGGTGATGGTTGAGGCGTCGGTCCGCAGCGAGGCCCCAGGCGAAGCGCACATACGGACCGCGCTCCACCATGTCGCGCACCAGGGCAGGGACACTCCGGTGGATACGTTCCATGCCGGGTACCGGCTGGTGCACCATCGGAAATGACTTGCCTAGCTTTTCCCGGGGTGACCAATGGTTGGGAAAGCAGGCATGCAGCGCCGCTACGCGATCCGCCCCTCCGGCTTCGCACTGGACCACCGCCAGGTCCTCCTGGACCTGGCAGGCCAAGGCATCCAGCGCGTCGGCATAACCCGGGGTGACGGGTTTCTCCGCAGAGCGTTCCAGCGCCCCGTCCTCCCGGAACCCCAGGGTCTCACCGGTCAGGGCGCAGACCAGCGTCTGTCCGGGTCCCGCCGGGCCTTGCCGATGAAACCACTCGGGGTAGTCCGCGCACAGCCGTTGACGCAGCAGTTCGGCGACCGCGCGGGCCACTGGCTCCCGGAGTCCCGATACCCCGTAATACTTGCCCAATGCTTCCGAGCGCGCTGCGAGTTTTGCGCTCCGATAACGCGGAAACTCCCGGTCCAGTTGACACAGAAACCGGTCGGCCGCGCCGTTGCCGAGTTCGGTGCCGAACCGGACGTAGCCCACCTTGACCTCGTAGCGCCCGCTGTCCCAGGGGGAATAGCGCGCCGGTGCTGCGAGCGGGAGCGGACAGGTGCGGCGGTCAGAGGGCATGATGGAACAGACCCGGCGGTGCGTGGATCCGCCTACTCTAACCGGACGGCCGGCCACGGGCCAACGTCCTGGCGTGGTACGGCGGGTGCCGGGCGGCATACTTGCGGGTGTAGTGCGGATTGGGAGTCGCTTCGGTGCCGATCCTGCGCCGCGCCCTGGATGCGTCGTCCGGGGGGTGCGGCCGCGCGTATACTAACGGGTACCTCGGGACACCTGCCTTCCGGTCGGCGGTTCCGTCACCTTTGGGCGGTGTGCCAAGGTCGGGGAGATGCAATCAACCGTAGTGGCCGAGGCGCAACAACGGCGCCGTTATCACTCGCGGTCGTTGTGGCGTTGGTAACGACGTGCGCGCGGCTCGATGGTGAATCTGATGGGGGTACCCGAAATGGATGATCCAGGGCTACGCGACCTGCATGACCAGGGAGCGGACACAGACCCGGCACAGAGCGTCTCCCGGCGGCGCTTCCTGCGGCTTTGTGCGGGTGCCGCAGCGATGGGTACTGCGCTGCTGGCGGGAGCGCCCGCGTTTGGACGCGTATCGGAGATCGGGGAACGGACACTCGTCTTCGACAACCTGCACACCGGAGAGAAGCTGCGCGCGGTCTACTGGGGGGACGGTGCCTACCGGCCCGGTGCGATGAAAGAGATTGATTGGATCCTGCGGGACTTCCGTACTGCGCAGACCATCGCCATCCATCCGCGCCTGCTGGACGTGCTGCATCTATTGCAGCACAAGGTCGGCGCGCGAGGTCCCTTCCAGGTGGTATCCGCTTACCGATCGCCGGCTACCAATGCGATGTTGCGTCGTTACAGCGCTGGGGTGGCGAAACACAGTCTGCACATGGAAGGTAAAGCGATCGACCTCCGGCTTGCGGGCTGCGGTTTGGATCATCTGCATCGCGCCGCCCTGGCCTTGCACGCAGGGGGCGTTGGATATTATCCCGCCTCTGATTTTATTCACATCGACGTGGGCCGGCCGCGCCGCTGGCACGGTTGAGCCCGGACGTGCCGAGGCGGCTAACACCCTGACCCTGGTCCCGCGGCGGCGCATTTCTTCTCGGCCGCCTAGGCCTGTTACTGATCGAATAACGTAGCAAGCCGGCATTCCGGTCCGGGGGTCCGGCTGCTTTTGAAGGAAGCGGGGTCGCGCGCGGCTGGTAACACCTGCGTCGTACGCCAAGGCGGAACAAAGAAACCGCTGTCAGGTTTATTCGTTCCGCCTTGGTAACACGATCAGCGCGGTGGCGTGGTGCCGCTGCCGTCGGTGACATCCACTTCATAGTCGTGATCGGCCCACTGGCCGCCACGGACATCGCGCAGGGTGAACTGGACCCGCTGACCTGGCTGCAGGGCGCGGGTGTCGAGCTCCGCGGTGTACAGCCCCAGCCCGGTGTCCCGCGCGAGGGTGTCCTGTATGTCCCCCCAACCGTCGACACCCCAATGCACGGATACCGGGTTCGCCGCGCAGACCCACAGCCGCGTCCCGGCGGGCAGGGTGCGGATCGGTGCCTGGGGAAGCCAGATGGCGAATTCCACCGCCGGTCGCCGGCCCTGATAACGCTCCCACACGTCGGCGGGGCGGTCGATGGGGTATCCGAGTTCGCGCGAGCGGACCAGTTTGATGAACTCGGCATGGGCCCAGACCAAGGGCATCGCCGAGCCGCTGGGGCGCCCGAGTTCCAGGTTGTGGGCCGCGAGGGGTAGGGTATCCCAGACCTGCTCCGGGATCATGCCACCGGTCCCCGCCATCGCGGCCATGGCCTCCAGGTAGGGACGCGGGTCGCGTCCCGCCGCGAGTGCATAATGCCCCCGTTCGCCGGTGAGCAGGGGCCAGCCGCGTCCGCGGCCGGTGCCGTTGAAGGCGGATCCATCCACATGTTCGCCGTAGCCGTCGCCAGTGTAACGGTGCCACACCGGGCCCACCGGGGTGTCGACCTTGAGTATCCCGTCCACCACGGTCAAGGTGTCCCGAACCAACGTATCGTCCGCCTGCCGCAGACCGAAACGCACCAATTGGAGAAAATCGACGCCGACCTGTTCCTCCGCGGCGAGACCGGGATCGTGTATGCGGTTCTTGATGGGCAGGACATGGTGCAGCGCGTCCTTGTCGGCCAGCGTCTGTATAGGGGCTTCCCGTATATAGTAGCCATGCACCCCGAAGCGCCGTGCCAGCGGCGTATCGTAGGCCGCTGTCCACGCCTCGATCTGCGTGTTCCAGTAGTCGGCCAGCGCGAGGGCGAATGCGCGGGCGGCCGGCTCCAGGAACCGGGCGCCCGCCACCAGCGCCGCGATGCACGCCGCGAGGGTGAAGGCGTTGACTCCGGCGTCTTCCTCCCAGCGGTCCTGGTCGCTGGCGGGACCGGTGCGGGCGAGGAAGCTCAGGGCGCGCCGCACCATGTCTTCCGCCTCGATGCCTTCCAGCAGCCCGCGTTCGGCGAGGTTCGCGGCCAGCAGTACCGGAAACGCGGCCTCGTCGAGCTGCACACCTTGCCAGTACGGTTTTCCGCCCAGCCACTGGTTCTGGTACCAGTGGCCGTCGTCGCACTGGGTCGCGATCAGGTAGCGCAGCACGTCGCGTGCTTCGCGTTCGGCGCCCAGCGCCACCAAGGCCTCTGCGGATTCCACCAAGTCGCGGGGCCAGACTAAATGATAGCCACCGACCTCGTCCCGGGTATTGCCCCAGGGGACGCTGAGGCTGGCCACCATGGCCCCTGGGTAGATGCGATCCTGATGAGTGCGCAGGACCATGGCTGAGGCCAGAAACTCGGCGCGCAAGTGCTCCGCCAAGTCCTCGGGGATTGCACAGCAGATCCCGCAATGGGCGTGCCAGGCCTCCCAGCGTGCGACGTGATCGTTCCAAACGCTGTCGAAGGTCTGTAGCAGCGCGGAGATGGCGAGGGTCGCGGCAGATTGCTTGCTGCTGCCCAGGGCCAGGGCGAGTACCGCGTGGCGCGGCAGTTCGCCAGTGAGCGCCACGTTGCCGGGGCCCGCGGCGGCGTATTCCCAGCGCATGGTTCCGTTGGCGGAAAAGTCCTGCCAGCCGTCGCTCACGCCCACGTAGCCGGCGCCGGCGCGGCCCCATGCGTCGCGCTGGTGCGGATCCGCCGCCGCCAGGGCGAGGCCGAAGGGTCCGTGTTCAGCCCATAGCATGCGGCGCCCGCGGTACTGTGCCACCGCCGCCATGTTGTCGTGCCCGGTGCCGCCCAAATGCGGCGCGAGCAACGCGTAGGGCCGCAGGTTCTCATCCCCTTCCAGCGTTACTTCGATCAGCAGTACGTCGCGGCGCGGGTCGGGGGCGATGCGCAGGATCAGCTCGAACCGTTCGTGGCGATGTACGATCCGCAACGCTGGAATCCCCGGACCGGGAAGCTCGATCGTGTGCGTTCCGAGGCGTTTGACCTCCACCCAGAAGCCGTGGCCGTCACCGACGACGAAGCCGAGATCGCGGATCTGTGGGATGTCGACGCGCGGATAATAGACCTCATTGAGAATCCCGCCACCGACGCTGAACCACAGGCGGGCGTCTCCCAGGGCACACCCCACCGCCTCCTTGGCGCTGCTGCACCAAGTAGGTGACAGACCGGGCGCGCCGGGCGCGTCCGTGGAGGAAGAGCCGTTCACAACTGCACTCATAGTTTAGCCACTCCTGTCTTGCGACGCTGGAACAGGTAGAACACCAGTCCAGTTACCGCGACCAGACCGGCCGCGATCGCGTAGGGTTCGACCAGCTTGAGCCATAGCAGCGACGTTTCCATATTTTGGCCCAGGCGGTAGACGCCGAATCCCCAGGCGCCCACCCACAGGGCTGCACCCAGGGCATTGTAGAAGAAAAACCGCCACCAGGGCATGCCGCCGATCCCGGCGATGATCCCGTTCAGTTGCCGGAGCACCTCGAAGAAACGTGCCACTACCACGAGGCCGCCGCCATGACGCTGGAAGAAGTGCTCCACCCGCTCGACGTGGTGTTCGCGGATACCCACACGCCGCCCATGGTGCAGCACCAGTCGCCGCCCGCCGAATCGGCCGATGGCGTAGCCGATGTTATCCCCGAGTACCGCCGCGCCCCAGGCGGTGGGCAGCAGCACGGCGATGTTCATTTGACCCTGGGAGGCCAGCAGCGCGCCGGCGATCAGCAACGGCTCCCCGGGGGAAGGAATTCCGAAGTCCTCCAGCAGGATCCCTGCGAACACCGCCCCGTAGCCGTACTGGCTGAGATAGGGTTGCGCCAGGGCCAGGTAACCGTGGATGAGCGAACTGCTGGTCATGTGGACCGCGGCCGCGGGCCGGATTCAGGCCTCGCTGCGACGCCCTCCAAGGGTGGGGGTCAGCCAACTGATACCGTCCCGGGCCACCAGAGCCTCGGCCGCGGCCGGGCCCCAGGAACCGGAGGCGTAATTGGGAAAGTCCGCCGTCGGGTTCTCCCGCCAAGCCGCCAGCACCGGCATCAGCAGTCGCCACGCGGCCTGTACCTGGTCGGCGCGCATGAACAGCGTGGCGTCGCTGATCATCACGTCCCGGAGCAGGGTCTCGTAGGCATGAGGCGACTCGGTCCGGAAGGACTCGCGGTAGCTGAAGCGCATGTCCACCGGCCGCAGGCGCAGCAGGGAGCCGGGCTCCTTGGCCATGAATTTCAGCACCACGCCTTCCTCCGGCTGGATCTGGATCACCAGCCGCGCCGGCTGAGCGTTAAGCCCCGCGGACGCTGGAAAGGCCCGGTGCGGCACATCCCGGAAACGGATGGAGATCTCTGAGACCTGGGCCGTCATGCGCTTGCCGGTGCGCAGATAGAACGGAACGTCTTGCCACCGCCAGTTGTCCACGTACAGTTTGAGGGCGGCAAAGGTCTCGGTATTGGATTCCGGATCCACCCCGGGTTCCTCACGGTAGGCCGGCACCTCCTGGCCGCCGATCCAACCGCGCCCGTACTGGCCGCGGACCGCGAACGTCGATACCGCATCCTGCGGGATCGGGCGCAGGGCGCGCAACACGTCCATCTTCTTGCCGCGGATGTCGTCGGCGTCGTAGGCCACCGGGGGTTCCATCGCCACCAGGCACAGGAGCTGAAGCAGGTGATTCTGGACCATATCGCGCAAGGCGCCGGCATGTTCGTAGTAGCCACCGCGGTGTTCCACGCCCAGGGTCTCCGCCACGGTGATGGCCACGTGGTCAATGTAGCGGCGGTCCCAGATCGGCTCGAAGATCGAGTTGGCGAAGCGTAGTGCCAGGATATTCTGCACCGTTTCTTTGCCGAGGTAATGGTCGATGCGGAAGATCTGGCGCTCGTCGAACCCATCGCTCAATGCATGATTGATCTCGCAGAACGAGTCCAGGTCATGGCCCAGGGGTTTCTCCACCACGATCCGCGACCGGTCCCGGTCCCGGGACAAGTCCGCTGCGGCCAGTCCACGGGAGATGGGCCCGAACAACGCGGGCGGGGTCGCCATGTAGAACACCGTTTCCGCGGCGCCGTCCCATTGCCGCCCCTGTTCCTCCAGCACTTCCCGCAACTTTGCATAGCCCGCCGCGTCGGTGGCATCGGCCTGAAAATACCGGATGCCGGCCGCGAATGCCCGCCAGGACTCCTCCGGCGGGTTCCCACGCCGGGAATAAGCCGCTACCCCCTGGCGGTAGGCCTCCGCGAGCGCGCCGTCATCGGAGTCCCCCCGGTCCACTCCCAGGAGGACGAAGCGCTCCGGCAGGTGGCGGTCCAAAAACAGATTGAACAATGCCGGGACGATTAGGCGCCGGGCCAAGTCACCGCTCGCGCCGAATAGCACGAACCGGGTGTTGCGTTTGTGTACGTCGGTTTCCACCGCATGCTCCTGGGGTCGCGTCCGTATTCCAATGGCTGTTGCGCGGAACGATCCGTGCCCTCAGGCCCGCTGGGCGCGCGCCGCGTGGCGCAACCCGTCCAGGGTCTTCAGCAGTTGCTGGAACGGACCCACGAACTTGTCGACCCCCTCGTCCTCCAATTCCTGGTCGATCTGATGGAGGTGGATGCCCAATTCGCTGAGGCGCTTCAGGTTCCCCGGGGCCTGCGCCGCGGTGTGTGTGAGCCGCGCGGCCGGGTCCCCGTGGTCGCGGTAAGCGTCCAGGGTTTCCACAGGCACCGTGTTGACCGTCTGTGCCCCGATCAGGCCCTCCACGTACATGGTGTCATGGTAACTCGGGTCCTTGGCGCTGGTGCTGGCCCACAGCAGGCGCTGGGGTACTGCGCCCTGCTTTTCCAGCGCATGCCAGCGTGGTGTATCGAAGAGTTCCTGAAACCGGTGATAGGCCATCCCGGCGGATGCGAGCGCAGTGCCGCCACGCAGTTCCCGTGCCGTGCGCGCGCGCTCCGGGTCCGGGCCGTCCTTGATCTTATCCAGCAGCGGATCCACCTTCACATCAATCCGGCTGAGGAAAAAGCTCGCCACCGACGCGACGTGATCCACCGGGTTTCCGTCCTTTACCCGGGCCTCGAGGCCCGCCATATAGGCGCCCACCACCTCTACGTAGCGGCCCACCGAGAACAGAAGGGTCACGTTCACGTTGAGGCCGGCATGGATGAGTTCGCGGATTGCCGGCAGCCCTTCGGGCGTGGCCGGTACCTTGATCATGACGTTGGGACGGTCCAATTCGCCCCACAGATGGTGCGCCTCCCGGATTGTGGCCGCGGTGTCGTGGGCCAACAGGGGTGAGACTTCCAAGCTTACGTAACCGTCGGCGCCAGCGGTCGCATCGAAGACCGGCCGGAACAGATCCGCGGCATCCCGTACATCCTCGAGCGCGAGATGTTCATAAATCATCTCGGTGGGGACGTTTTCACGCGCCATCTTGTCGATGGCCGGGCGGTAGTGGTCGGTGTGGGCGATCGCCTTCTCGAAGATCGCCGGGTTGGAGGTCATGCCGGCGACACCGTCTTCCTGAATCCACCGTTTTAGGGTCCCATCCTTTAGAATGCGGCGCTCGATGTAATCCAGCCAGATGCTCTGACCGTGGCCTTTGAGCCTGATCAAGGGGTTCTCGGTGGTCATGATGGCCTCCTTTCGTTGGAATGTTTCCCTCGTCTGCAAGGTGGATGCCCCGGGCGGCGGTCAGCCACTGGGTACCCACCGTCGAATAGTGTACGGTGGAAGCCGACGCAGCGGGGATACTCCCCCACTATAGCCGAGTGGACCCGGACGCCGGGCCCACTCGGGTGTCGAAAGCGGCGGGTGGCCCGGGGGCCGCCCGCCGGGAGGATACAACCCCGGTCAGTGGGGCATCGTCAGCGCCAGGAACAGCGTGTTGCCGTTTCGCCAGACCAACATGGGTACCGGCTTGCCCTTGGGGAGCTTGTCCACGATATGGGTAAGTTGGGCGGCGTTGTGTATCTCATGGTGATCGATCATCAGGATCACATCACCCGGATGCACACCGGCGTGGGCAGCGGGCCCTTCGGCCACTTCCTTGACCAGCACCCCCTGGTCACCGACGCCGATCTTCTTGCGCTGCGCCTTGTTCAGGTCGCTGACCACGATCTTGAGTCGGCCCTGATGCAGGGGCGTGCTCGGCGCGGCGAGGCTTGCGAGCTTCGCGTTCTTCGGGAGTTGGGCGATTTTCACATGCACGATCATGTCATGGCGGTCGCGCAGGATTTTTACCGCTACCGTCTTGTCGATCGGTGTGACGCCCACCAACGGGGGCAGGTGCGCGGAGTCCACCACCTGGGTCCCGTTGTAGGACAGGATGATGTCTCCGGGCTTGAGTCCCGCCGCCTTGGCCGGGCTATGCGGCATGACCTCGGTGACCAGCGCGCCGATCGGGCGATTCAGTCCAAAGGACTCGGCTAACTGTTCGGTGACCGGCTGGATCATGACGCCAAGCCAGCCGCGGCTCACGAAGCCCTTGGTCTCGAGCTGCTTCGCGACGTTCATCGCGACGTCGATCGGAATCGCGAAGGACAGCCCCATGTAACCACCGGTATTGGTGTAGATCTGGGAATTGATCCCCACCACGTCGCCATCCATGTCGATCAACGGTCCGCCGGAGTTGCCCGGGTTGACTGGCACATCGGTCTGGATGAACGGCACATAGATGTCGCTGGGAAGATTGCGGCCCAGCGCGCTGACGATCCCGTGGGTGGCGGTATACTGCAGACCGAAGGGTGAGCCGATTGCCAGCACCCATTGTCCTACCTGCAGCTTGCTGGAATCGCCGATCTTTACGGTGGGAAGGTCATGGGCGTCGATCTTCAGCACGGCAACGTCGGAGAGCTTGTCGGCTCCGATAACCTTGGCGGGCAACTCGCGGTGGTTTGCGAGGCTCACGACTATGCTCGCGGCGTTCGCCACTACGTGCGCCGCGGTCAAGATGTATCCGTTGGGGGAGATAATGAACCCGGAACCCAGGGATTTCTCCTGGAATTCGCGTGGCTGGTTCGGCATATCGCCGAAGAACCGTTTGAAGAATTCGTTGAACGGGCTGTTGTCCGGGAACTGCGGGACGAATTGCTGATCGTCCGACGAACTCTCCTTCGCCGGTTTCATCGTATTGCTGATGTTCACTACCGCGGCCTGGTTTTCTTTTACCAGTTTGATGAAGTTGGGCAGAGTGCCCGCCTGCGCGCTGTTGAGCCCCGTGAACAGCAGCAGAAGCATCACGCTCGTGCTTACCCAGCTTTTCAATGCTCCGTTCGTCATCGATCACCTCGTTTGAATTGAATTGCAGGCCGGCAGCCTGCCGGGCGCAGAATGGATGAGCCGCAGCGCCGGTCGCCGGCGCCGGTTTGGCGAGGGTTTCCGTGGATCATGGAACGCGGATAGCGTCTCATTGTCCACCCTTCCCGCTGGCATGGCCCTGGATATCTATGTGTCAGCATGAGTGTCAGCATGAACCATGCCAGGCCTGGATCAATTTGATATCCATGTTATTTCCCGTCCCGTCCTGGGGCGGGACAAGGGTTCGGTGGGGTTTCCAACCCGGGTGTAGTGCCCCGTCGGGTTGTTTTGACCCATTAGACGCGTGGTGGTTCCAGTGGTCCATAACCGGGGGGGTTGTTTCCCGCGCTGCCCCGGATCCGGCGCGCTCACCCGGCGGAGGGCCGCAGGCCGTATTTCTGGATACGGTAACGTAGCGTCTCGCGGGTCGTGCCCAGGGCCCGCGCCGCGGCCGTCACGTTGAAACGGCTGCGTTCCAGCGCGGTCTGGATGATGTAGCGGTCCATGTCATCCAAGGCCATGCTCCCGTCCAGCGGCAGGCACAGGCGGTCTCCCTCCACCCCGGGCGCACTATGACCGGCGCCGGGACCGTGTGCCAGTTGCAGCCATTGTACCGGGAACAGCTCCCCCTCCGAGAACAATACACCCCGTTCCACCACGTTGCGCAACTCACGCACGTTGCCGGGCCAGTCGTGGGTGCGCAGCGGTCCCCATACCACGTCGGGGATGACCTTCACCGCCTTCCCGGCCTTGGCATTGTATTCGGCAACGAACAGCGGTGCCAAGTCGTCCAGATCCTGCTTGCGTTCCCGCAGCGGCGGCAAGTGGAGCCGGAAGACGCTGAGGCGATGGTAGAGGTCGCTGCGGAACGTCCCTTCCTCTATCCGGGATTCCAGGTCCCGATTGCTGGCCGCAATGATCTGGACCTCTACCTGGATCTCCCGCTCTGCCCCGAGGCGCCGGAAGCGGCGATCTTCGATGGCCTTGAGCAACTTGGCCTGCAGATCCAGATCCATCTCGCCGATCTCGTCGAGGAATAGGGTACCGCCATGGGCCTGTTCCAGCAGGCCGCGACGGCGCGCCCGGGCGCCGGTAAAGGCGCCGGCCTCATGGCCGAACAATTCGGATTCCAGGAGCTCGCGCGGGAGTGCGGCGCAGTTGAGCTCGATCAGGGGGCCTTCCGCCCGTGTGCCACTGTGGTGCAGGATGCGTGCGGCAAGTCCCTTCCCGGTACCGGTCTCTCCGGTGATGATCAGGGCGCTGAACGGAACCTGTGTCAACTTGGCGAGCATGTCCCGCACCGTCTGGGCGGCTGGGCTGCTACCGATGAAGGTGTCGGGCGTGAACTGGCGGATGCGCACCGCGGCCTCGTCGCGCAGCCGGCGTTGGGCGCGGGCGCTGCGGGCTGCGCCCGCGATGACCATGTCCAGGCGTTCCTGTTCGCAGGGTTTCTCCAGAAAGTCGAAGGCCCCGAGACGCAGGGCACGTACCGAATCCGGGACGCTGCCGTAACCGGTCAGGAAGATCCATTCGCCGCCGATACCACGCCCGCGCAGCTTCTCAAGGAGGTCGAGGGTATTGCCGTCCGGAAGACTCATGTCGGACAGGACCACCAGCACGTCCAGTCCGTTGTCCAGGAACGCGTGCTCCGCCTTGGACAGGGAGTTGGCGGTGAATACGTCCCAACCCTGACGCCGGTAATGGCGGCTCAGCTCGGTCGCCAGCAGCGTTTCGTCCTCGATCACCAGCAACGTATCAGCCATGATGGGACTCCTTGCAGGGTAGCCACAGGGTTACACAGGCCCCATGGGGTTCCCGGTCTGCCAATTCCAGCCGCCCGCCCAGGTCGGCGGCGAAGCGCCGCACCATGGCGAGGCCGAGGCCGGTTCCGTGCTCGCGTCCGGTAGCAAACGGACGTATCCCGTTGTCCAGCAGTTCCTTCGGAAAACCCGGCCCATCGTCGACGACGGTGAGCTGCACCTCTGCGCCGTTGCGCAGCGCGCTCACGCGGATCATGCCAGATCGTTCGCCCAGGGCGTCGGCGGCGTTCAGGACCAGGTTCAGGACGGCTTGGCGCAGTCCGGCCTCCGGCAGCGAGCAGCGCAACGGCGCCGCCACCGTGGACTCCAGCCGGATCTGCACCGGGATCTGGTAGCGGGCGAGGGCGAGCAGTTCGTCCACCACCGGCGCCAGCTGCAGGTCCCGGGCGGGTTCCGGGGCCTGCCGCGCCTGGCTCAGCAGATCGTTGAGCAGCCGCGTGAGGCGTTTCAGCTCGGCGATGACCAGATCGATCCGTTCGGCGTTCTCCGGGTCCGCTACGTCCCGGCGCAGGTTGCCGAGCGCCATCTGGATCCCTGCCAGGGGATTGCGCAGCTCGTGGGCCAGACCCGCGGCGAGTTCGCCGACCGCCGCGAGCCGCTCGGTACCGGCCAGATTGCGCTGCTGTTCCAGGAGGGTGCGGGCCGCGGCGCGCACCTCGTTTTCCAGACCCAGCTGGCGTGTTTTATGGGCCTGCTCCAGTTCCGCCAGCCGGGTGACCATCTGGTTGTAGTTGTCGAACAGCGGACGCAACATGGGCGCCACGTGGGTGGTGGGTGCCGAGCTGTAATCCTGCTGGGCCAGCATCGTCATCAGGAACTGCAGATCATTGAGCGGGAGCAGGATACGTCGGCGCAGGAAATACAGCGCGAGCAGAATCAGCGCCGGGAACGCCACCGCGACGGCGCTGACCACTTCGAATTCGATGGCGGCGTCCCGGTGTACTCGGGTCAACAACGCATTGTGGGCACGGCTCTCCGCAGACAGGATGGCACGCATCAGGCCGAGGGCGGCCAGCGATGTGGACGGCGGTTGCGCGTCGAGATTGGCCAGCAAGCCGCGGATCCGGCGTAGTCGGCTGGGAGTCCGGGGGGAGAGTTGATTGTTCCGGGCCAGAATCGCATCTACCTCGGCACGCAATTTCCGCACTAGGCCGGGATCCGTCGGTCGTGCACTGGTGAGCCGATTTACTAGGAGCTGTTGCAGATCCAAGGCCGCTTCCTGCACGTGGTCCATCAGCAACAGGTGGTCATGGACCGGCTCCAATCGTTGCAGGCTGCGCCACGACAGGCTCACCAACAGACCCAGGGCGACCGCCAGTAATGCAGCGGTCACCAACGCCGGCAACCACACCGAACGGAACAGCAGGTCTTTCATGGATTGGGGATCGATCTGAGGGCCGCTCATGGCATTAGACCGACGTTGCGCGGACGTTGCAACGGGCCGTCCGGGGTGCCCGTGATCCCGGGCCCGATGGCCCGCCCCGGGAGCGGTGCGGCGGCTGATCCGCGGCGCCGGTCTGGCTGACCGGGCGCGTTGCAAGCACCGGGGGTTCCCCGGGCCGAAGTCCGCCAGTACCGTTGCCGTGCGGCCCGCGGCCCTGCGCATGCAGGGTGGTTCACCGAGCGTCTTCCCTTCCATGGCCGGGTACGTGACCGGCTCGCAGCGGCCGGCGCCCGATGCCGGGTGGGCCAGCAAACCCCGTGCCATTCCAATAACTCTAATTTTAATAATTAGTTATATGACAGTGATGGCGATGTGACACGCGCAAGGATGGGCAATAACCACCAGCACCGGTGGATATGCCCCAGCCAAGCTGGCGTGAAAGCGGGTCATGGCGGGCTGGTGGCCATGCGTGGTGGGCGAGGCTGAGGCGCGTGGTTGGCGCGCCCCGGGCGCTCGTTGTCTTTGATCATCACGTAGTCCTCGCCCACTACCGGGAGCTTGAAGACCCGCGCCGCCTGACCGCGGCTTGAGCGAAGCGTAACGTCGACGCCGCGTTGGCTCTGCTTGGCGATGATCTGCCCGAGATTCGGAATTTGCGATGAATTGATGCGAAAATGTCAATATTAAGTTCTGTATTGTAACGAATGTGCAGGATCATGCCGGCGTTCCAACGCCCTGCACCGCAGCGCGTGCGGAGCGCCGGTAGCGGCGTGGACTATTCTTATGGATAAGCGCGGGTTGGAGGATGGATGCGGCCCGTGCCGGGCGAGGCGGCTTGTCGCGAGGAATGTTTCGGGTCTCGCCTAGTCCACAAATGTATCGATAAGGGAGTAATCCCGAGAGGTGGGCAGGGGAACGCCGTTGCGATGGCCGCGCTAGCAGGTACCGGCGCCGGAAGGAAACGGCGCGGTGGGGCCCGTGGCGATGCACCGCCGGCGGGCGTCCCCCGATCGGGTCAGGTGGCATGGAGCTGGAGACCGACATGGAACGCAGATGGAGTGACCGCCTTCACGTGGCGCTGGATGCCGTGCTGTTACCTCAGGATTCCCCGTTGGAGCGTTGCCGCACCCGGGATATCGGGCTGGAGGGTGCCTTTTTATGCACTCGTCAGCCGCGATTCCGGACCGGCACGCGCCTGGATGTGGAATTCCTGGTGCCCCGGGATGGTGAGTTGGCGCGGCGCTGTCTGCCCGCTTTAGTGATACACCACGCCGAGGACGGGCTCGGTGTGATGTTCCTGGCCTTTGACCAGCAGACGTTCCGTTCCATCGAGGAACTGGTGTATGGCACGGCATCGCTGCGGTTGGGCGCGGGAAACTGAAGGAGGTGTCCAGGGGCGCGGACTGCATGGGGGCCGATGTTGATAGCCATTGCCGCGATGGCGCCGGCGCCAGACGTGCGCGCCGCCGTTTTCAATTCCGCTAGGGTTTCCCGGGCGTCACGTAGCCGATGGTTCCCAATACGATAGGCGGGGAGCCGCCATGATGGCCGGGTCATCGGGGGCTTGAGTCCCGCCTGCACCTGTATATAATAACAGGTATCCGGTATCCCCCGACAGGACCGCATCCCATGGAACCGCTCAGTCCCGGCCAAGCCCGGGTTTTGGAAATGATCCGGGAATTTATGACGGATACCGGAATGCCGCCGACCCGGGCCGAGATCGCCCACTCCCTGGGCTTCCGTTCTCCCAATGCCGCTGAGGAGCACCTGCGGGCACTGGCCCGCAAGGGGGCGATCGAACTTCTCCCCGGCGCCTCCCGGGGGATCCGGTTGCGGGAGGAAGACGGGTTGCCGGTGGTGGGCCGGGTAGCGGCGGGCAGCCCGATCCTCGCGGAGCGGCATATCGAGGGCTATCAGGTCCTGGGTCCCAGGCTGTTCCGGCCCCGCGCCGACTATCTGCTGCGGGTGCGCGGTATGAGCATGCGTGAGGCCGGCATCCTGGATGGGGACCTGCTGGCGGTGCATGCCACCCGCGAGGCCCGCAACGGGCAGATCGTGGTGGCCCGTCTGGGAGACGAGGTCACCGTGAAGCGGTTTCACCGGCGCGGCAACCGGGTGCGCTTGTTGCCGGAGAATCCCGACTTCGATCCCATCGAGGTGAACCTGCGCCGGGATCCCCTGACCATCGAGGGTCTGGCGGTCGGACTGATCCGCAACGGTTCTTCCTTCGGAGTGTAGCGGAGCCAGGCGGAGGACGCGCCCGGTGGGCGGCGCACCTCGGCCCAGGGTTCCGCGGTGCCGTCATTCGAGGGTTCTTTCCTCATGAGTCTGGAAACCTTGTTGCGGCGCGCTGATCTGTGGCGTGGTGGTGACCCTTTTCCCGCTGGTGTTGGCAGGGACTGCCTGTCCACTGGGTTTCCTGCACTGGATGCCCGATTTCCGGGAGGTGGCTGGCCCCTGGGGGCGCTCACCGAGGTGTTGACCCCACGGGATGGGATCGGGGGCATGGCATTGGTCCTGCCGGCGCTGGCGCGTTTGAGTCAGCAGCGGCGCTGGATTGCCTGGGTGGCGCCACCTTACCTGCCGTATGCGCCGGCGCTGGCGGACGCGGGGGTGGACTTGTCCCGGGTATTGCTGGTGCATCCCCGCGCCACCCACGACGGTTTGTGGGCGGTAGAGCAGATCCTGCGTGCCGGCACCTGCAGCGCGGTGTTGGCTTGGCCCGCCGCCGGTGGTACCCGCGCGCTGCGCCGGCTGCAGCTCGCGGCGGGGACCGGCGATACCTGGGGCGTGCTGTTCCGTCCCGAGCGGATGGCCGCCGAGCCCTCACCTGCCGTACTGCGGTTGCGGGTGCAGGCGGCAGCGCAGGGCATGTCGGTGCATATTCTCAAGCGCCGTGGTGCCGGGGCCAGCGGTCCAGTGTGGTTGGGCCATGATCCTCCCGATGGGTAAGCCCCGGTCCTGCACGGTGGCAGGCGGGATCCCGGTAACCCGGACCCTGCCGCAAACACCGCGCGGATTCCACTGGGCGTTTCGGCAGGGGTCGGCGCAAGCACGGCCCCTATCCCGGCGGATCGCGGCAACCCGCACCGGCGGGTGATCCCAACACCTGAAGGCCCATGCTCTGGCTCTGTCTGCACCTGCCCCATTTGTCCCTGGAGATCTTTACCCGGGGGGCGTGTCTCGATCCGGTTTCCCGGGTGGTAAGCGACGCCCACAACCGCCGCCCGCGCGTGCTGGACTGCAACCCGGCGGCCGCGGTCCGGGGCGTGCGGCCAGGGATGACGGTGGGGACCGCCCACGCCTTGGCGCCGGATCTCGTAGTGTGGCCACGGGCGCGGGAGGCGGAGCGCCGAGTTCTGCAGCAACTGGCCGGTTGGGCGGGCCAGTTCAGTCCCATGGTGAGTCTGGCGCCGCCACACGAGCTCGTGCTGGAGGTGGAAGGGAGCTGCGGACTGTTTGGCGGGCGTGACCGGTTGGTGGATGCGGTGTACAGGGGAGTGACCGGGCTGGGTCACCAAGTCGTGTGGGCCCTGGCCCCCACGCCCCTGGGGGCTACGCTGCTGGCACGGGGGGGACGGGAAGTGCAGGTGATCGCGCGGTCCCAGTTGCGCGGGATGCTGGCTCGCCTGCCCCTGGGGACGCTGAACCTGTCGCCGCCGGTGCGCGCAGCGCTGCACGGGCTGGGCATGCGTTCCTTGGGAGACTGCCTGCGTTTGCCCCGGGACGGGCTTGTGCGCCGCGCTGGTCCGGACCTGCTGAAGGCCCTGGATCGGGCCCTGGGGGATGCACCGGATCCGCGCGAACCCTATGTGCCGCCGCCGCGATTCGTGGGTCGCCTACCCTTGCCCGCCGCGGTGGAGGAGACCGGGGCCCTGCTGTTTGCGGTACACCGGTTGATCCTGGAACTCAGTGGGTTTCTGGCGGCGCGGGACGCCGGCGTGCGGGAGCTGCGGTTTCACATGATGCATGGAGTGCGGTCGGGCACGGAGGTAGCGCTGAGGCTCACAGCGCCGAGTCGGGATCCCGGGCACCTGCTGGGCTTGATGCGCGTGCGCCTGGAACGGGTGGCGTTGCCCGCTCCGGTGCAGGAGATCGTCCTGCGTGCGAATCCCGTGACACTCCCCAGACGGGATGGGTCGTTGTTTCCCGGGGGTGCCGTGGACGCGGTGGACGCGGGTGATGCCGCCGCGCTGGTCGAGCGGTTGCGGGCGCGGCTCGGGGAACCGGCGGTACACGGCTTGCGCCGGGTGGCGGAGCATCGTCCGGAGCGGGCGTGGGACGCCTGCGACGTGACGGCGGGAGATCGCGGGGATACGGTATTACCTGTGATGACGCATGCCAGGGATCCGTGTGGTACCAGTGGCCTTCCGCCACGGCCCCTATGGTTGTTACCGCGGCCCGCGCCCCTGGCGGTGCGCAACGGCCGTCCCTGCCGGGACGGGACGTTGTCCCTGGGACCCGAGCGGGAACGGATCGAGAGCGGCTGGTGGGACGGCGCTGACGTGGTGCGCGATTATTTCGTGGCCCGCACGGTTCGGGGCGAACGCCTGTGGATCTTCCGCGCGCCCGGCATCCCGGATCGCTGGTTTCTGCATGGGATTTTCGAGTAGGCACCGCAAGCCCATGGCTACCGGGGGTTTTCGGACTCGGACGCGGCGCGTCAACCCCTGCGAGGGTCCGCCGCTACCCTTGTATAGTCGGGGAGACACCCCCTGGAACCCATGCCGACACCGAGCCGGATGCGCCGCATCATCGTAATGAACGCGAAGGGGGGCTGTGGCAAAACTACTATTGCCACCAATCTGGCGAGCCAGTATGCATCCCGGGATTTTCCCACCGCGTTGTTTGACTACGACCCCCAGGCGTCCAGCACGCGCTGGTTGCGCCGGCGTCCCGGCGCGTATGCCTGTCTACATGGCGTCGCTGCTTACGAGACGAGGCTCGCCAACGTCACCCGCACCTGGCAACTGCGGGTTCCTCCGGAGGTCCAGCGGGTGGTGATCGATACCCCCGCCGGCCTCAAAGGTCCGGAACTCGTGGAGCAGTTGCGCGGCGTCGATGTCATCCTGATTCCGGTCTTGCCTTCGCTGATCGATATTCAGTCCACGGCGGATTTCATTCGTGATCTGCTGCTGGTGGGCAAGGTACGCCTGCCTCAGACCCGGCTCGGCATCGTTGCCAACCGGGTGCGGGAAAATACCCTGGCGTTCCGGTCCTTGGAGCGGTTTCTCGCCACTCTGAAGATCCCCGTCATCACCCGGTTGCGCGATACCCAGAACTACGTCCATGCCGCCGAGCGGGGCAGTGGGATCCATGAACTCAAGGCCGGACAGACCCGGCGGGATCTCATGCAGTGGACGGAGATGATGGACTGGCTGGAACCAGATGCTGTCAGTTCGGCGCAGGACCTGGCGCGCGCCGCACCCTCGGTTTGTCAGTAGGTCGAGGCCCGGTCCGGGCGCGGGACGGCGGTACGCAGTCTCCTGGATCGGGCTGCCGGTGATCAGCGCGCCGCGCCGAACACCTTGCGCAGCAGTTGGGTAGTCCTGGCCGCCGGGTTCTCGCGGATCTGCTTCTCTTCCTGGGCGATCATCACGAACAAGCCGTCCACCGCCCGGTCAGTGACGTATTGGTCCAGGTTGAGCTGGTTCGATCCGAGCAGGTGGCCGATACCGCCGGTGCGGTCCAGCAGTTCCTTGTAGCGGGCAGTGACGCCTACGCGGTCGGTAGCCTGAGATACTATCGGCAGCATGCGGCTCACCAGTTCGGGTCCGCTGCGGCGCCGAAAGTATTGCGTTGCGGCGTCCTGTGGTCCCTGCAGGATCGCGCGCGCGTCCTGCACGCTCATCTGGCGGATGGCCTGCATGAAAACGCCGGCCGCTTCTGGTGCCGCGCGCTCCGCGGCTTGATTCATACTGGCCACAAACTGGTCCGTGATCCGCCCCTGGCCCAGCCGGCGCAGTGTGTTTCCCACCGTGGTGAGCTGCGCGGGCAACGGGATGCGGACCTTGGCATCATCCAGGTAGCCTCCCGGGCGCCCGAGTTCCTGAACTGCGTGCTGTACACCGGCCTCCAGGGCCGCGCGCAGGCCGCCGGCCATGTCCTGTTCGGTAAGCGCGCTGTCCGACTTGGCCCCCGCGGTCGGCCCGCGGAGTACATTCAGCCAATCTCCGAGACCAGCGCCGGTGCCGGATATCGGGACCAGGGTCGTAGCGCTCGCCAGCAGTGCGCCCATCAACAGCTTTCCCTTCATCAGGATGCGCCTCCGTGGGTCTGTGGCAGCTCGAAAGCCGCGTGGCACCGGGATCGAGGCACCAACCGGTTCACTATACGCTTTTGGGCTCAGGCGAGCGCCGTGGCGTCGGTGCCTCACCGTCTTCGAGGCCGACATGGCATAGACGTGCGGCGGGCCAGCGGGAGCATGCCAGCATCCTCGGGCCGCGCGAGTATCCCCAATCCCCGATCAGGCACGCTTTCAGCCCTTTGCGCGATTTCCTGCGGGGCCAGTTCACGGCCATACGCGTTGCCCCCAATCATGGAAGCCGCCGGCTTGGAATAGCGTGGTGGCAGGGGTGATGGCACCGAGATCCATTCGCGCCTGCGTACCCCGTGGCGCCGTTGTCGGTGACCGGCGACGATCGAACATCGTGCGTGTCGCCGGAAAAGGCTGATCTCCGAATTATGCCCGGACTCATTGAAATCGGACGCCGCAGACGCCTACCGGGCGCGCCCGGACTCTGTTACCCTGCGTAGCAACCTTATGCCTGTGTCCATGCTATACGCATCTGATGTCCCGACCGCCGCTGTGACGGGCGCGCAGGCCACGCGCGCGCCCACCGAGTTGGCCCAGCCAGCACCGCCGAATCCCTTCAATATCTCCCTGTACAAACCCAATTACCTGATCCCGTATTCCTATATGACCTCCCCCGACCGGGCGGTCTACGCGGGCCACAGCCCGGACGGGGAACAGATCTCTCACAGTGAGGTGCAATTCCAGATCAGCCTGAAGGTCCCGGTGCTGGCGGACATCGCGAAAACCCGGGTGAGCCTATACGGCGCCTATACCCAGACGTCCTTCTGGCAGGCCTACAACCGTTCCGCGTTTTTCCGTGAATCGGACTACGAACCCGAGGTATTTTTGGAATATTCGTGGCAGCGTCCGTTGCCGGGCGGTTGGCAGTGGCAACTGGCCGATCTCGGCTTCGTGCACCAATCCAACGGACAGGGCGGGACCCTGGAGCGGTCCTGGAACCGGGTCTACCTGTCGGGTACCTTGGTGCGCCAGCGCTGGACGGTGTATCTACAGGCGTGGCACGCGATCCGGGGCGCCGGTCTGCTCCAACACAATCCCGACATCAGCCGGTATCTGGGTTACGGAAAGTGGCGGGTGACCTATCACCGGGGCCGGCAGAGCTTCTCCCTGATGTCGCGCAACAACTTGACCAGCGGGTTTTCCCGCGGCGCCTGGAAATTGAGCTGGAGCTTCCCGCTGGTTCAAAAGCTCAATGGTTACGTGCAGGTTTTCTCCGGATATGGCCAAAGCCTGCTGGAATATAACCACCGTACCACCGCAGTTGGAGTAGGCGTCGCCATCAAGAATTGGTGAGCGCCCGCTGCGGTTGCGGGCGGCATGGGGCTTGTCCCTTACTAGAGTCTGTCTCAAAATCGCAGATCGGGCGTTCACGCAAGGCGCGGGCCCTGCGAGGAGCGCAGTTTATACCCAGTAAATGAGCACCGCAGCAGGGTCCGCAACGCCGCATGGGCGACTGGGACGCATTTCGAGATAGGTTCTAGCAGCTCGATACTTTTAGTCCATGTTCATCACGCCCGGATGCCGGGGCGACGGCGCATCTGGTAGAATCCGCCCGCGATGGCGGACCACGACCTTAACGACGCATCAACCACCGATGGATTGCCGCTCGCGCCGTCCCTGGGTGTCGCCTTGGAATCGGCGCGCATCCCCCGGCATTCCACGCTGGTTGACCGCCGCGTTATAAAAATCAGCGCATTGGCTTTTTTGGTGGGCATCATCGCTGCGCTGGTGGCCCAGGGTTTGATGCGCCTTATCGGGTTGATCACCAACCTTGCGTTTTACGGCCGTCTGGACAGTGCATTCGTTTCGCCCGCCGCCAATCACTTGGGGCTCATCGTCGTTCTGGTGCCAGTAGTGGGGGCCATCGTCATTGGCTTTATGGCGCGCTATGGCTCCCAGGCGATCCGTGGGCACGGCATCCCGGAGGCGATGGAGCAGATACTGCTCAACCGGAGCCGCATACCCGCCCGCGTGACCATTCTCAAGCCGCTGTCGGCGGCGATCTCGATCGGGACCGGCGGCCCGTTCGGCGCTGAAGGTCCGATCATTGCGACCGGTGGCGCGCTCGGATCGCTATTCGGCCAGTGGGTGAGAGTAACCGCGAACGAGCGTAGGACCTTACTCGCTGCCGGTGCAGCGGCGGGCATGGCGGCGACGTTCGGAAGTCCGCTGTCCGCGATTCTGCTCGCCATAGAACTCCTGTTGTTCGAGTTCAGCACGCGTTCCGTGGTCCCGGTGGCGATCGCCAGCGGTACGGCGGCGATCGTGCGCGTGGCGTTCATGGGCACGTCACCGATGTTTGCAATGCCTTCCTTGGCTTGGCCGACCCTGCCGGCGCTCGGTGCGTACATCGCATTGGGCGCGGTGATCGGTATCGCCGCGGTGTACATTACCCGTGCTGTATACGCGGTGGAGGATGGGTTCTCCCGTCTCCCGATCCACTGGATGTGGTGGCCCGCTATCGGTGCCATCGCCGTCGGTGTCATCGGATACTGGGTTCCCCGCACGCTCGGGGTGGGTTACGAAAACATCATTGATGTGCTGTCCGGCGCACTGGTTGGAAAGGCGCTGATCCTCCTATGTATTTTTAAACTGATTTCCTGGGTCATCGCGTTGGGCAGCGGCACCTCCGGAGGTACGCTTGCTCCGCTCATGACCGTCGGCGCCGGTTTAGGGGCCTTGCTTGGGAAAATGCTTGCGCTTGTTTTGCCACACCTGGGAGTCGATCCTGGCATGGCCGCCCTCGTTGGGATGGCCGCGATCTTCGCCGGCGCATCACGCGCCCTGTTCATGTCTATCGTTTTCGTAATCGAGACGACTTGGCAGGCTGCGGCCCTGTTGCCGCTGGTTATAGGTTGTACGGCGGCGTATCTGGTTTCGAGTGTTCTTATGCAGAACACGATCATGACGGAGAAGATCGCACGCCGTGGGGTGCGCGTGCCCGTCGAGTACACCGCTGACTTTCTGTTCCAGGTTCTGGTCCGGGACTATGCGTCCTACCCGGCGGTTACCCTAAAGGCCGGTTCCACGCTGGCGGAAGTGCGCGCGTGGTTGGATTCCGGTGGGTCCGGAACTGGGCATCAGGGGTTTCCGCTAGTGGATGATGCCGGAAAATTGTGCGGAATCGTAACCCGTAAGGATCTGTTTGCCCCGGGTATGGCGCCAGGAACACGATTGCACGCACTGATCAAGCGTCCACCGCGCGTCGTCTACGAAGAAGACGCGGTTGGGGATGCCGCGGAATGGATGGCGCAGGAGAACATCGGGCGTGTGCCGGTAGTGTGTCGGGCCGATCCTGATCACGTGCTGGCCATGTTGACGCGCAGTGATATCATGGCGGCGTATCACCATCGTTCGGAGCAGATGTACCGGGTGGAAGGCTGAACGGATTACGGCGTGCGGTGATGGATACATCGAGGCCGGTTCCGGGATCGTTCCCGGAGTCTCCCCGGGGCTTGGTCGGGCGGTAAAGATCGCGGGCCCGGGCCGGGCGGACATCGCGGGATCCGCCGCACGACGAGTCGGGCCGGCTCCCGGGGGGCGTAGGCATGGGCAAGGCTACGGATACTAATGCGCAGTGCATGGGCCATATGGCAGGCGTCTATTGGTCCATCGCGGCGATTCCGCTTTCGCATTGATGGGCAACCTTCTGGTGGACCGCAACCCACGTCCTGTGGTGAGCGCTCTGGCGTGGGGAATCGCCGTGCCCATGGCCCTGGGCGGCTATACGAGCGCAGTGCTCAACTCGCTGGCGGTGGTGGGCGTGCTCATTGTGCTGGGGTTCTATTTCCGCGGTCTTGAGGCTTGAGCCCTGCGCTTCGGCCTTGCTCACGTAGCAGGTGCGGCGCCGCCGTGCAGCAGCGACTGAACGATGCGCAGCAGCTGCGGGTCGGAGACGCGGTCGGCCTGGGTAAAGACCTTGCGGATGTTGCCGTCGGGGCCGACGATTTCCAGGGCGTCGTTGTGGCTCACGTCGTAGTCAGGTTTTGCCCGTTCCGCCAGCGGGTTTTCGACGACCGGCTGCGGGAACCATGCGCCGTGAGCGCGTTCCGACTTCGCGTTGCGGGCCTCCTCCGCGAGACTCACGCGCTGGTAGGCGATGTGGAAACCGCCAGTAACGACGCGGCGGACCTGCTTCGCGGGGCCGGTGAGAAACTGCCAGTGGAGGTCTTGTGGATCCCAGCCGTATTCACGTAGGAAGGCACGCATCTGCCGTGGTCCGGTGGTCCGCGGTGCGACGTTGAAGGCTATCAGCTCGACCTGATCCCGGAGCCCGGCGGCGCGCAGGGTGTTCTCGAACCCCGCCAAGTGCGCGGCGATCAGGGGGCAGTAGGTGGTGCAGTAGGGGAAGAGGAAGGTCACGATCTGGACCTTGCCCCGAAACTGGCCGGAATGCACCGTGTGGCCCAGTTGATCCACGAACTGGTACTGGGGCGCCGGACCGTAGCTCGGCAGTTCCGCCGCCGCGGTGTGCGCCGTTCCGGCGTGGCCGGTCCACCAGCCGATCGCCGCGGACGCGGCGAGGGCAACGCCGATTACCAGGACCCAGAGGCCGCGGTGCACGGTACGCGGAATTTCGGGTGGAGTATTTCCAACGGGTGACGGATTCATGGGGCATGGGCCTCCGGGCTGCGTCCGGTTAGATGCGTCCGCGCGCGGCTAAGTTCCGGGTTGATGGCGGCGCGGGCGCTTGGGCCACGTAAGGCGGAAAACTAACGCGTTCCAGCCGGATTGGCCGGAAATTGCAGGTGTCTCCCCACGGACCCGCGAGGATCCGGCGGGGGGGCCGGTCAGGCGATGGCCAGCTCCAACCCGGGCAGATTCACCGCTATGGGGCCGACATCTGGAAAGCGGTATCCGACCTTGGGCGACAATTCCTCGGCCAGATAGCGTTCGACCCCGCTGCGGTCGGCGGGTGCAACCCGCGACCAAGTCACGAACAACTCCTGGCCCGCGTACTGCTGGACTGCCGGGTCGGTGCGGTGCTCCGCGAGCCGCTCCCGAATGATGCCTTGCCCCACGCAGACACAGTTCGGCGCGCCGCCGCCGTGCCAGATGACGTAGACCCCGTCCATATTGGAAAAATGCTGGTCATTGAGGTCGACCGTGTACAACTCACACCAGGTATCCCCTGAACATTTGTTCCAATAAATCTTCATCGGCTCACCCTCTTGGTGGTTTCCGACACAAGATATAGGCCCAGTACCCGCTACGTGCCTCCTTCCTGCCCGCGTTACACAAGATATTGGGTCTACCCCGCGCCCAAGGGTACCCCCGGCACTGCATCCTGTCCAGGGCTTATCCTGGCATGGGGCGTGGTTGGCCAGTTTGGGTTGGGATCAGCAAGAGGCGCTTACGGCGCCCCCACTACAGTGGGATTCCGGGTGGATGCGCAGCGCCTGCCGGGATTCGGGCCGAACGCGCTAGGGTGGAGCTGAATGGAGCACTGAAGGGCGTCTCGCATCGCTTGCTGCTAGAACCTATCTCAAAATCGCAGATCGGGCGTTCAGGCAAGGCGCGGGCCCTGCGAGGAGCGCAGTTTACACCCCGTAAATGAGCACCGCAGCAGGGCCTGCAACGCCGCATGGGCGACCGAGATGCATTTTGAGATCGGTTCTAATAAAGCCCCACCAGTAAGCGGCAGTAGATGAGGGCCTAGACATCGATGCCCATAGGGTGGCGCACGCGGCGCGCATATACAGGTCTCCATTTTCGGCCACCAGAGCGTCGGTGCTACACCACTCCGGCTACCAGCGGCGGGGTTCCTGCGACGGCGATCATGTGTTCCAGCAGTTCCTCACTTTCGATACGCATGCGCCTATGCTCCATGTTCACGACCCCCAAGCGCTTGAGTTCGCCGAGTACCGAAGTTACGGTCTGGCGCGTGGTGCCCACCATGTCGGCAATCTCTTGATGTGTAAGTGGAATATCTAGATCGATGCCAAGGTCAGTGCGTTTTCCGTAACGCGCGCATAAACGCAGGATTAGCTTGATCACTCGCGCTGGCACGTCGTCGGTGGCGAGGTTCAGTAGCATGTCGCTTAGGACACGCATGCGGCATGACAGTAGATCGATGACCTGCATAGCGGTAGTGGGGTAGTGCTCCAAGAACTGGGTGAAATCGTCGCGGCGCAGGCACAATACCTGCGCGTCAGAGCAGACTTGAGCAAACACGCCGCGTTGCCCGCCACGCCAAACCTCGGCGAGCCCGAATATCTCGCCGGGAAAACAGAACCACAAAATCACTTCCTTGCCGGAATCGGCGAGCTTGTAGATTTTGGCGCGGCCCTCCTGCAGGACATACACGTTTTGACCGGGTGCGCCCGACTGGAATACGTGATCCCCTTTCCGAAACGCACGGCGACATCCCAAGGCAAGTAGGGCCTCACGTTCAACCTTCGGTAAATTCCCGAGGAAGTCTGAAGGTGGATGGCTCAAGCCGTGCTCAACCATGCGTCCTCCCTGGTTACCTGCAACCCATCACTATATGTCGGTTTTCTTATATACGACTGAATGTCGGCTAGACGACAGCCGACCCGCTTCCCCGGAATCGATATTTAATCCGTATCTATTGATGGACAGGCTCAATTTATAGTACCAGCCGCCCGCCGGAGTGCAAGGTGGATAGCATGGGTCTTCCACTGACCGCGAAAACACCAGGAGGGCGGAATTGTGGGCGCTGCCGTTGAAGATCACTCTGACCGTCTGGTCGCTACGACGAGCGGGAAAGTCCTGGGAATACTTCGCCAACAAAATCTGAAAAAGTGGTCGAAACCCTACCCATACATCCATCGGCTTGTTCAGCGCTTGGACGATGTGCGCATTAATTTTCCAGGTTTTGCCCCGCATTGGGGGCTGGTCAACCGACGCTATGACGGTTCGGGTCGTTGTGGTCGGGGTTGGTGGCTGTTCAACGTCGCAGCGATCGTCATGCTGGCGCCCAGCCTGTATCGCATGGACCCGCAAGTCCATCTGCGCCCCGCCGCGTCTGCCATGCGCGTGTCCGACACGGATAACTATGCCTATCTGCTCCCGACACAGATCATTGCCGTGGTGATCGCCTACGGCTCCGATACGTTTTGCGTTGCCGACCGCGCCACGCGCGGATGGCTCTGCGTTTCGATCGCCATGGTCTGCGGGGCGCTGATTATGGCGTCTTGGCATACTTTTACTTGGGCTACCTGTCTGGGGCCCGACAGCGCCATGGCCACTTTGATTGGACAATGACATGGTCCTGGCCAGTCGTTTCGTGACCCAACAATGGGAGAACCATCGTGAAGAAGCTGTCCGATGTGGAATTAAAAAGGACCTTGGGGATGTACATTGCCCCGAAGGATCTTTACAAAAAAACCAAGAACATGGCCTTTCTTGGCAAGGTGAGCTGTCACACCGATCGACTGGTCGCAGGGAGCTGGGATGAGATCGTCCTTGATTATGAAGTGGGCGCCTCCGGCATTGCCGACGGCGCGTGGGTCAAGGCGACGTTTAAATTTTATTCGGACTGGGCGTTGTTTCAGACGGACGATCCAACCGGCGCCAATTACGTTTCGGCGGAGTACCAGGCCGGGCCCCTAGCGTCCGGTCAGAGTCCGGCCACGGTCCAGTCTCTCAAGGTCAGATTCGACCAGAAGGGCCACGAACGCCCGTTCCAGAAGGCCGTGATCGTCGACACCGTAGATGGATACTTGAAGCCCGGCGACCACATCATCATTCGCTTGGGGGACAAGCGCGCCGGCGGGCCGGGAACACGTGTACAGACCTTCGTCGAGGAAGGTTTCCGCTTCCGCTGTTATGTCGATCCGCTAGGAACATCGCGCTTCGCCGCGATTCCCGGCGACATCGTCATTGACGTGGTCCCCGGCACGCCCGCGCAGCTACAGCTAGTCGGCTCACGCATGTTACGCATTGATCAGAAACTCCCGATCCGGGTGCGCGCCGAGGACGAATGGGGTAACACCTGCCGGGACCTCGATGGAAAAGTGGCCATTGAGGCGACGCTGAACGGAGAGAAGGTCTATGAAAGGACGGTCGGACTGGCCGGCACGGGCTGGGCAGTAGCGTTGCTCGACGACCTTCCTACGAAGCATGCGGGCGAACTGATCCTGACCGCCCGCATGCTTGACCGCCCGGGGGTTCCCGAGCATATATTTTATGTCACCATCTCCGACGACCTGTCGGTACCACGGCTGTACTATGGCGACCTGCATGTCCATTCAGACGACACCGTTGGTACTAACAACACGGTCTACAATCTGACCTACGGCCGCGACGTTTCCGGGCTTGACGTACTTGGTTATACCGCCAACGATTTTCAGGTTACCAAGGCGCGCTGGGATGCAGCGGTAGAAACCATTGACGGCTTGAATAAGAACGGAGAGTTCGTATGTTATCCGGGCACCGAGTGGTGTGGCAATTCTTGTGCGGGTGGCGACCATAATGTCGTATTTCTGCACGGAAAGAAGCCCGAATTTCCGTTTGACAAGGACGGAAACGTTTGTCGTTCATTCGAATGGAACGAAGACATGGCTTCCGACACCATCGAGCCGGGCGCGTGGCCGCTGGAGGAACTCTGGGCTACCTATGCCCACGATCCTGAAGGGCACCTGCTGATGCCCCACGTGGGCGGGCGGCGCTGTATCCTTGACTGGCACCATCCAGTGCTGGAACGTCTGGTTGAAATTGGATCGGCCTGGGGCCAGTTCCCCTGGTTATACCGCGAGACCATGGCGCGCGGTTACAAGCTCGGCGCATCTGCCAACGGCGATGAACATCGCGGGCGCTGCGGCGGCGGAGTGCCCGGCACTGCCGTGTTCGGCGTCAAGGGCGGTGTTACCGGTATCATCGCCGAGAAGCTCGATCGAAAGACCGTCGGCAAGGCGTTGCGCGCCCGTCACACATGGGCAACCACTGGTGAGCGTACGGTTGGACTTTCCTGGTGCGGCAAACATATTCAGGGCGATGAATTTGAACACCAGGGAGGCGCCGAGGTCGGCTACCGTTTTCTCGGCGACGTCGGTTGGGAGGAGATTGCGGCCTATGACCACACCGGTTTGATCTGGCGACGCAACCTGCATGAAGAATGCGGCTACTCGGATCGCCGCATTCGTCTGCGCTGGGGTGGCGCCCGCATCAAAGATCGTTACCGCTGGGCGACATGGAAAGGCACGATCACTATCATTAACGGCGTTATCAATAATTTCCGCGGCGTGGGCTTTGAGCACCGCGAAGAAAGCGCCTGGCGAGGTCCGCTCAGCAAGGCGTCCCACGGCGAACAAAAAGTCAGCTTCCGCTCCGATACCTACGGTGACGCGGACGGCATCGAACTGGACGTTAGCAATTTGGGCCGGTGCCGCATCCGCGTAGAGGGCACCATAGACGGATACGTCAAGGTTGGGAATCCGCTGGATGGAAATCCATTCATACACTGTCCAGAGTTCTGCTGGGAGCTTACCGGTGAGGAACTGATGGCCGGGAACGGTGCGCTGATCAAGGAACTAGGCGGTCAGGATATGTTCCTGGCGATGGAGCGGCTAACAGAGGCCGGGCTCCCGCGGGATATGCCGGGTGCCATCGATATCGACCCGCGCAACGGACCGCATGGTTTTAGACCCGTCTATATAGCCGGGCGTCAGCTGGATCAATCTATGGCTTGGACATCGGCACTGTTCATAAGCTTTAAGTGATTGGCGCGCGTCCGGCGTGCGTGGGTCCGATGCCGGTCTCGCGTGGCCTTTGGCACCGCCGCCTTTCAGGATATTCTTTACGCGATTAGGGGCGCGTCCAGGCCGTGTGTCCGATAGGTCTGCGCGGCGGCGTCCTGGCGCAGGAACTCATGGAACTGCGGGCCCCATGGCCCACCGTCGCCTATTAGCCCGACACCGTAAGTCGTGACCACATGATGGGCGAAAGGGCCGGCGTCGGCGTTGCCGGGCAGCGCGACCATTTCGAAGTGATCCGGGAAAACGCGCAGGTAGCGCAGTGCCAGATGGTGATACAACACCGCTACATCCGCCTGTCCAGATGCCAGTGCAGCAGGCGCCTCACGGTGGTGAACGAGACGGCCGTGCATGCAAGCTGGGTTGCTGTGCTCTAGCCTATCGGCCAAGGCGCCGGCGTCCAGGCCGGCCGCGCGTGCAAGCGCGCATAGCGTTTCGCTATAGGTGCGAAAACTTGCCCGTTCCCGTTCCGGGTTGGACAGAAACAGGCGTATGTCGTCGCGATACAGGTCACGCATTCCGCGCACGCCGCGCGGATTGCCGCGAACGACCATAAGCGCGCAGCCGCGGCTGCGGGCGAAGGGCTGGATTCGGTGTATCGGCCCGTGCCGGGACAAGGGTTCCAGCACGTCCAGTGGCGAGATGAACACCTGGGGTGCGAGCGTTAATCGCAGATTTCCTAAACGAATTTCGCCGCTTGTGAGCATTGACGCGATCACGTTCGGGGGTAGCGTTACATAAAACACGTCGCCGACGGCCGGGTATTGTGCAACGAAGGCGCGTAGCACTTGCTCCAGCGCCATGTGATGGTTCCCGTCCGAAAACAGCGTAAGCCCGGCCGTTGTGGGATCGCCGTGAAAATCAAACACACGGTTGAAGCCGCCGTCGTTCCAACGGAATTCATTTTCGTCGGTGCGTGCTGCCTCTACGGGCCATGGGAGCATATCTGGCGGCGCAGGGGTATGGCGGTGTTCCATGGTTGATACCTCCGTTGTGCCACGATGCGTATTCCGTCTACCGGCATTGGGAATGCGCGGGTGCCATAGGGAACCATAGTCTGGCTAGATGTTGCCGCCCTTTGGTGGGCGGGACGCTCGGGCAGCGTGGCAACGGCGCTTGCGTGCCAGCCCGCTGAAGAACAAAGAAAATGCAAATCGGGTATCAAGTAGTGCCTGTATAGCGATGTCGACGGTTGTGCAATCGTATTATGGCGCCCCGGCCAGAATTCGAAGCTGAGACCTTTCCTCAGGCGGGGGACCACTGCTTGCCGTTGGATGGTCTTTATGTCCTGTCCGTAGTGATCAATGTGCCTATTGTTGCAGATCTTGGGGCCTGGTCGGAGTTGCGCTAGGCCTCCGTTCAGGTCGCAGCCGGTTCGTGGATCTCTCCTGCCAGCTCGCGCAGACCGTGCAGGGCTAGGATCATGCCTTCGCTCTCGGCCGCGCGCGGGAATACCATGTAGGCTGGATGGATGAACTCGGGCCCGTCGTTGACCTTGAACAACCGGCCGTCGTCGATAAAGGGCTGAGCCATGCGTATCGGGAGGAAACAGCAACCACCATTGGCCAGGACCAGCTGTACCCCAAGCCACCCGATGGTGACTACCTGGGATGGTCGCTCCAGGTCTGGAAACGTCTCACGGTGCTTTGCATAGAACCCAGGACCCCATTCGACATAGATGTAGTTCTCACCGGGCCATTTAGTGTCGCGGCGTGAACTGACTAGAACCAGTGTCTCGTCAAACAGATGTTCGACCACTAGGCCGGGTGAGTGGCTGGGGGTATACATCAGGCCGATATCCAGGGTGCCCTCGACCAAACGCCGCATCAGATCATCTTCGAAGCCGATCTCACTGCGGATGGATACATCGGCAGCGGCTTTGCGCATCCAACCGACCCAGCTGGGCAAAAATCCTTCCCACAGGGCGATGCGCCCACCTATACGGATGCTGGTTCGGTAGCGATCGGGCAAGCCAACGTCATGACGGGCCTGTTCAACCGTCAATACGAGGGTCTTGGCGTGTTGTATGAAACGGCGCCCGGCCGGTGTCAGCGTGGCCCCGGCGCGGCTGCGCACGAAAAGCCTGACCCCTAGATCGGTCTCCAAGCGCTGGACCCGGGCGCTCACTGTGGATTGAGTGACGTGCAACCGCGTCGCCGCCTCCAGGAAGCTGCCGTGGGCGGCGATGGCGAGAAAGGTGCGAGCTTGGTCTATGTCCACTGAGTGCCGCAAGCTATATCGTTATATTTACAGTTTCGATAATAACACCCAATAAATATCGTTTGTAGCATATTAGCTTGCCCTAATAAGATGCACCAAGTCCGAAAAACAGGAAGCTCTGATGCACGCAGCCGACTTTTGCCGCCCTCCGGGAAGATACGCTTTCCATCAATCTCGATTGGGACGGAACACCATCCGTGATCAACGCCTGCGACCGCCCTGCCGGCCTGATCGTGGTCCTCGCCACTACAGACAAACTGTATTTGGCGCCGAAACAGCGTAAGGCCATCTGCTGCCTCCACTAGGCGATGGGCAGCCCACTCGATCGTCAATATACATAACGCACGCAACGGACGCTGGCCGCCCGATGTCCGGGCATATGCCAGCGTTTCTTGGCGCGCTGCGCGCCTCGGTCCGAGTGGGCGCCAACCGCATAGAAATGTATGTCTAGAAATCCAAAACACGCTAAGGAAAATCGCGAATCGGGACAAAATAGAATCCGCAGCGTTAGCGATCTTCGTATTTTCGCCGCATTACGAGAATGCCATTCACAAAGAATGACCGGCCTTGTTGGCTCGTGAACTTCCAATTATCTGAAATGAAAATCTCCGTGATTGACTGGACCGACTATTCACGCTCGCTGCCTTCCGCGCAGTTTATATTGCTTAACCTCGCCTTGGGTGTTGGCCACTTCCTGGTGTTATTGAACGCAGGTGCCTATCTCCCGATGCTCCCCAATATTGCGGGCACCCTAGGCGAGGGTGTTCCGTACGCGGTTTGGGGCCAAAGTAACTATTTCGTCATGATGGGGGCGGCCATGCTGATTACACGGCCGCTCATAAGGAAGTGGGGTGTAAAAAACATAGCGCTTTTTGCTTATTTTACTTTTGGGACCGCCAGCGCAGCCGTTTTGCTCGCACTACCTTATTACCAGCTCGTCACCATCGCGAGAATGGCGCAGGGGTTCGCGGCAGGGACGAGTATTATTGCCTCTTTCATTTTATTGCGTGAAAGTTTCCAGGAAAGCAAACAGCAAATAGCTATCACGCTATGGAGTTTGGCGCTATTTATTCCCTTCTCCGTCGGCCCCATTGTCGGCGGCTTTTTCGCCTACATTGAAGACGACTGGCGCCTGCTGTTCGTCGTCTCGACGTTAGTATCGTATTTTGTCACCGGCGTTCTTTGGGCGCTACTCGCAGACCGGCAAGATGTCCCGGACAGGCCGTATTCGGTCTCGGGGCATTTATGGCTTTTTATTGTGTTCTGCGCTGCCGCCCTAACATTCCAGCAGTTTTTCAATATTGGGATAATAAGTGATATCAGTAACCGCTGGTCAACCCACTGGTGGATTTTCGCGGCATTTTCGGGGTTCGCATGGTTGTTCTGGGTTCTGAACAATGCAGCGAAGGCGCCGCTTGTGGATTTGTCCCTCTTTAAATATCCCAATTATGCATTTGGCACGCTGATCCTTTGTCTCGCTTTTTTGTGCTTTCAGGGCTCAATAGTGGAATACGTCCTGCGCCTGGAACTGGTCGAAGGATTCACCCCGTGGCATGCGGGTCTGGTATTTCT